>JAEHCY010000026.1 GCA_016880695.1 Chromatiaceae bacterium
CTGGACGGGGTAGGCGGCCCACTGGGAGAACAGTTCCCGGCTCACCACCCCGCGCCCGGGGAACTTTTGGCCGGCCAGCACCCGACAATCGCTTCACCGTGAACGGGTTACCGATACAGCAATGGTCCATCGCGTGGCTCAACCCCGGCTCCGTGCCCACGTATAGCCGGACCCCTCACCCGCCCGTCGGGGAAACGGGGCTGGGCTCTCGCTCAGGCGTCGCTAAGATGCTGTGCGCCTCGTGGTGGATCACGCGGATCGATTGCATGTCCGACCGGGAAGGCAGGGTCAGCGTCGCGGAGAAATGGGCTTCACTGGCTTTCGGGCTCGACTCCACAGCGCGAGTCGTCGTCTGACTCAGTATTCGTCCATCCTCTCCCAGGATTTCGATGTCGATGTGGCCAGGAATACGCCCGCGCCCCGAGAAGGTCTCATCCAGGTGCCCCGAGATGTAGAGCTCTTTGTCGATTGCCTGTGCTTGAACCAAGCCGATCCGTACACTGTGAGAATCCACTCGTTCGACTTTCAACTCCCCGGTGACGACAAGGTCCGGTGTCAAGCCGGTGCAGGCCGACAACAGCAACAGACCAGCGATCTTCAGTAGCGCACGCGCACCAGGAACCTTCACAGAGGTGCGTACTGAAGGGATCGATCCAGAAGCGTTCATTGTGCTTCTCCTGCGGATCTTGAGCCATCAACACCAAACCACCTGCCGCGGGAGAACGATGCGAACAGGGCGGGCACGACGAACAAGGTGAGAAACGTCGCGGAGACGAGGCCTCCGACGACCACGGTGGCAAGGGGTCGCTGCACCTCGGAACCCACGCCGGTGGCGAACAGCATGGGAATCAGGCCGAGCGTGGCGATGCCGGCGGTCATGAGTACCGGGCGCAGACGCGACAAGGCTCCGCGGTAAACCGCCGCGTCCATGGATTCGCCGGCCTCGAGGTTCTGGTTGATCGCGTTGACCATCACCACCCCGTTGAGCACCGCGACCCCGAACAGGGCGATGAAACCGATGGAGCCGGGCACCGAAAGGTACTGACCGCTCAAGTAGAGGGCGGCGATGCCGCCAATCAGGGCCAGGGGCACGTTGAGCATGATCAACAGGGCCTGGCCCACGGAGTGGAAGGCGAAGTACAGCAGGAGAAAGATCAGCCCCAGAGACAGGGGTACCACGACCATGAGCCGCGCCTGTGCCCGCTGCTGGTTCTCGAACTGGCCACCAAACACCAGGCTATAGCCGGGCGGAAGGACGACTTCCCGGTCGATGCGGTGGCGCAGCTCCGCCACCAAACCGCCCATGTCACGTCCCGCCAGGTTGGCCTCGACCACGACGCGGCGCTGCACGCCGTCGCGGCGGATCTGGGGCGGCCCCGACTCGATGGCCACACTCGCCAGGTCCCCCAGGCGCACCCAGGCGCACCCAGGCGCCGCTCGGTGACTTCAGGATTAGGCCGCGGATAGCATCCACGCTGTTGCGATGCTGGGACGCCAGGCGAACCTGGATGTCATAGCGCTCATTGCCGCGAATCACCTGCCCCGCGCTCATGCCCCCGATGGCGTCGGCTACCAGGTCCATGACCTGGGCCACCGGAATGCCGAAGCGCGCCAGCCTGTCCCGATCCGGGCGCACCACCAGTTGCGACTCGCCTGCGATCGGCTCCAGAGCCACGTCCCTTGTTCCGGACACCCCCTTGACCAGCGCCTCGATGGCCCGTCCCTTCTCGGCGAGCACCGCGAGATCCGGTCCGAACAGCTTGATCGCAAGCTCTGCCTTGACCCCCGAGAGCAGCTCGTCTACACGGGTAGCGATGGGTTGGGAGAAGGAAAACAACAACCCGGGATGCACCGACATTCGCGCTTCCATCACCTGCTGGAGCTCGGCCCTGTCGTTCGCCGTGGTCCACTGCTCCACGGGCTTGAGTCCGACGTAGATCTCGATATTGGACACCGGCTCCGGATCGCCGCCCAGCTCCGCGCGGCCGATGCGGCTGGAGGCGTAGGTGACCTCCGGGATCTCCATCAACGCCTGCTCGAGCCTGGCCGCCACGCCCAGCGCGGTCGTCAGACTGCTAGAAGGCGCGAGGGTGACGCGAATGTTGACCGTACCCTCCTCGAGCTCCGGAACAAACTCGGTGCCAAGGCGGGGCAGCAGCGCCATGGCACCGGCAAACAGGGTAACGGCCATCAGCACCACCCACCAACGCCCCGCGAGCGCCCGCCGCAACAGACGCTGGTACCCCCACTGCAGGGGAGCCAGGACCGGGCTGACTCGATGGCGTGGGGCGCGGCGAAAGCTGTAGGACGCCAGGGCCGGCATCACCACCAGGCCCACGAACAGAGAAGCTAGCATCGCTAGGACGATGGACACGGCCATCGGCTGGAATAGCTTGCCCTCCACGCCCTCCAGGGTAAACAGGGGGGCGAACACCACGACAATGATGATGACGGCGTAAAACACCGCCCGACCCACCTCCCGGGCCGCCTCCTCGATGCGCAGGGGGATGCCACCGCGGTCGCGGGCGGCGTCGACGGAGCCGGAATCTTCTGAGATATGGTTGAAGATGTTCTCCATCATCACCACGGAGCCGTCCACCATCATGCCAATAGCGATGGCGAGCCCGCCCAGGGACATCAGATTGGCCGAGAGGCCCCAGTAGCTCATCACGGCAAGGGCCACGCCCACGGACAGGGGCACCGAGATCAGCACCAGCAGGGTGGCGCGCAGGTTGAGGAGGAACAGCGCCAGGACCAATACGATCAGAATGAATGCCTCCACCAGTGCCTTGCCGACCGTGATCACCGCCTTCTCCACCAGGTCCGCCTGGTTGTAGAAGGGCTCGATGGTCACCCCCTCAGGCAATGCCTGCTGGACGGAGGGCAGGCGTGCCAGGATGCCGTCGATGACGGCCTTGGTATTTGCCCCCATCCGCTTGAGCACGATCCCGGCCACCACCTCGCCCAGCGGGCGGGGGGTACCGTCGGCCTCACGCAGGCTCATGGTCACCGCCCCCTGGCGGACCTCGCCGCCGAAGGTCACATCCGCCACGTCGCGGACCCGCACCGGCACACCGTCCACATCCTTGAGTGGGATATCGCCGATGTCGCGCAGTCCGTCCTCGCCCGCTCGCACCCAGCCCACACCACGGATAACGAGCTGCTCGGGCCCCCGATCCAGATACCAACCCCCGGCGTTGCGATTGTTGGCCTCGATAGCCTGCGCCAGGTCTTGGACCGACAGCCCCTGGGCCAGCAACCGTTTGGGGTCCACCCGGACCTGATACTGGCGCACCTCCCCGCCGAAGGAGAGCACCTCGGTAATGCCCTCCACCGGCATCAGCAGCAGCTTCACCACCCAATCATTGAGTCCCCGCAGGGCCATGGCGTCGAAGCGCTGCGGGTCATCCGTGCGCAGAATGTACTGGAACACCTGGCCTAGCCCGGAGGTGTTCGGCCCCATCTCCGGCGTGCCCACCCCTGCGGGGATCTGCCCTCGTGCATCCTGAAGTCGCTCGAACACGAGCTGTCTGGCGAAATAGATATCGGTCCCCTCCTCGAACACCACCGTGACGACCGAAAGCCCCGTCTTGGAGATGGAGCGTACCTCCCGCACGTCCGGAAGGGCGTACATCACCGCTTCGATGGGATAGGTGATGAGCTGCTCCACCTCCTCGGCCGCTAGTCCAGGGGCCTCGGTGTTGATGCTCACCTGGACGTTGGTAACGTCCGGGAAGGCGTCCAGGTTGAGTCGCGGCAGCAGCAGGGCAGCGCCGGCGATGGTGGCGAGCAGGGCTAGCACCACCAACAGGCGGTTCTGCACCGCCCAGACGATCAGTCTGTCTACCATGGCGGCGCCGCTCAGTGCCCGTGCAGATCGAACCCGCCCTTGGCGAGCTCGGCTGCCAGAAAGAAGGCCCCGTGGGTCACCACCTCGGTGCCCGGAGCTATCCCCTCGATCACCGCAAGGCCACCCGCGGTACGCACCAGCCGCACCTCGGCGGGCCTGAACGCCCCCGCCTCGTCACCGGTCGTGAATACCTGCCAATCGCCATCGGGACTGCGCAGCACGGCCGTCTCGGGCAGTGCCAGGACCGGTTCACCGCCGCCGACCTGTGCCACGACGTCGACAAACACCCCAGGATGGAGACGGTGAGCGGGGTCCGGCACCTCGAGTCGCACCGCCTGGGTACGGCTCGCTTCGTCGATCCGGTGGTGGATCTGGGTCAGGCGCCCCTCGATCCAGGCGCCTCCGTAGCCCACCTGAGCCGAGGCGCCGACGGCCAGACGGGCAACCTCTTCGGCCGACATGCGTGCCTCGACCCAACGCACCGACTCGTCGGTGACCTCGAACAGTGCGCGGCCCGGCTCGACCAACTCGCCGAGCAGGAAATCGTCGGCCACAACCGTGCCGGCTTGGGGGGCGAGCAGCGAGAAGGTGCCGTCGGCCTTGGCGGCGCCGGATCGCAGCAGTTCATCCACCTGGTCCAGAGTCATGCCGAAGGCCAGCACCCGTGCCCTGGCCTGTTGGCGGGTAGTCTGTGCCTCCAGGTAACGCCCTTCGGAGACGACCTTGGCGCCGAGCTCGCGCACCCGCGCCCACTCCCGCTCCGCGACCACCAGATGACCCTGCGCCTCGGCCAGTCCTACGCTGGAGAGCGTCACCAGCGGTTGACCGGCCGCGACGCGATCACCTAGACGCGCATGCCGAGCCGTTACCTGGGCGGTGATGCGAGGGGCGACGCGGACTGTCGCATAGGCATTCAGCCGCACCTCACCGGGTGCGCGTAGGGTCTCACCGAGGACACGGGGCTGAAGGATCTCCGTCCGCAAATCAAGGGTTCGCAACTGGGCGGGCGCCAGGTGAACCTCGGGCGGTGAATCCTCGGCGTGTCCCTGCTCGCCTTTGTGCGCGCCCGTGGGTTCCTCTTGGTGGTGTTTCTGGGTGTGTGGGCCAACGCCCTGGTCTACAGCTATTTGACGCGAGGCCGGCGACTCCATCGCCGGAACATTCCCACTGCCCAACAGCAGGGCTAGCCACAATGTCCCGTACCCTGTGCTCATCGCCCGTCCCCCCCGTGCTCGAGTCCGAGCCAGGTTTGCACCTGCCCGGCGGCGCGCAACCAGGCCAGCCAGGCCTGCCGCAGCTCGCGCCGCAGCGTGAGGCCGGCCGTCTCGGCCTCCAGGCTCTGTTTGACCTGGACCAGATAATCGGTAGTGGTTAGCTCCCCTACATCCCAGAGCCGATCCAGGAGCTTGAGCCGCCTCTCCAGACCCCCGCGGCCCTGGCGCTCCCAGACCTGCCATGCCCCGCGCAGGGTGCGGTAGCGTGTCTCGGCCGCCGCAAGGCGGGCCAGAACCTGACGCTCCACCTGTCCAGCCACCTGTGCCGCCTGGTTGGACTCGCTGTGGGCCGCATCCACCTCGGCCCGGAAATCGTTGCGCAGCGGAAGCGGGATGGTGAGACGCAGCCCGACCAGCATCTCGCGGTCCTCTCGACCGCCCTTAACGCCGATGGAGGGGTCGGCCCAGCGGTCCCGATCGGCGCGCCGCACGGCCGCTGCCGCGGCCAGAGCCCGCGACCTGGCGACCTGGACTTCCGGATGCCGTGCCGCCAGGTCAGCAGCGGGGCCTGCCCGTGGCAGTGTCTCGGCTGGGACCTGTGGCAGGCTGGCCTTTGGGGGGCCCATCGTACCGGCGATCCGCTGCAGGCTGTCCAGGACATCGGTTAACCGCGCCTCCTCCCTGGCGCGGGTCAGCTCGCCCTCCACATTGGCCAGCTCCGCCAGCTCCACTTCCGTCTGACCCAGGTCACCGGCCTTGCCCCGCTCTCGGGCTACCTTGGCAAAGCGCCCCATCAGACCGGCTTGACGCTCCGCGAGCTCGATTGCGGCCCGACCGTCTTCGTACTCCGCCAGGGCGACCAGCAGCTCACCGGTAAGGCGCTCCCTTACCGCATCCTGCTCGGCACGTGCGGCGGTGAGATTGCCATCGGCCGCGGTTTGGCGGGCCTCGCGCTTGCCATGCCAATCCACTGTCTGGCTGAGCACCGCCGTGGTTTTGTCGATATCCGAATGCTCGTACTCGAGCTCCAGCTCGGGGTTATAGATGGGCCGTCCAGCGCCCTCGGCGCGCGCACCCGCCGCTTCGGCACCCGCTGCCACCGCCGCGAGCTCCGGATTGTCGGCAAGCGCCTGTGCGACCCAAGCCACCAACCGCGGATTGGCCGGAGCCGGGTTGGAAGTCCCTGCCGAGGCCACAGGGACCCCGGTCCAAGTCAGTGTAAGAACGCAGGCGTGCGCCAGCGAGATGGTCGCGGCTGCAATAGAAGCTCGCATCGATTGGGTCCTGTAAGTTTGAGTCGACGAACCCGCCGAGCGCGCGGCGCGGCGGACGGTCAGACGAGGCTTCAGGACTGCGGAGGCTCTAGCGGGGGACGCGTGGAACGAGTGGTGTAACGGCTTATTGCCGGAGCCGGGTACCCGGCCATGAGCCTAGGCCCAGCGGATTGGGGGCGTTGGGGAAGACCGATCAAGTGTCCAACGGCGTGGCAGCAGTGGTCACAACCGAGATCATAACCGTCGCCGCCGCCGTCGGGCGTAGATCCCCACTGACCACTCGCGTGTGCGTGATCGACCCCAACTGGCCCGTCCCACGCGGACACCGAGACGGTCCCGTAGCCGAGGAACGAGATCAGCACGATGAGGGCGATGAGGCGGCGGAGCATGAACAGGGTTCAAATGGGCTGTAATCTTTGTTGGGAAAATACAGCAAAGCACCCCAGAGGTCGACTGTGAGCTACTCGGGTAATGCAGCGCAGTGACTCAGGCCTGGGTCCCACCCCCGGATTCATAGGTACGAGGCGCTGATTCGTCCTCACCCTCAGGGTAAATGGACCGAACAGTCGGATGCTGTCGGTCATGCTGTGCTTCTTGTGCATCTGCAAGGCGCCTGCCGCCTCAGCGGGCCACTACCCGCTGCCAGGCGTGGCCTTTGAGCTGAACCGGATAGGCGGCCCACTGGGAGAACAGCTCCCGGCTCACCACCCCGCGCCCGGGGAACTCTTGGCCGGCCAGCACCCGATAGCTGACGGCGGCCTGGGCACCCTCGCCCGCGATGCGCTCGATGCGGCGCACCGACCAGGCCTCGGCGTGCTTGCCGTTGCTGTAACAGACC
>JAEHCY010000188.1 GCA_016880695.1 Chromatiaceae bacterium
ACGGCTCGAGGAGATCCTGCCGGAGTACTGGTCCCACGGCAACCCGGTGGACATCATCGGTGATGCCCCGTCCGAGCGTTTTGGCGAGGCGCTCAAGGTCTGCGTCAACGACCGCGGGGTGGACGGCTCCATTGTCGTGCTCACACCCCAGGCCATGACCCGGCCGCTGGAAGCCGCGCAGGGGGTGATCGAGGTGGCCAAGAAGAGCCGCAAACCGGTGCTCACCTGCTGGATGGGGGCGAGCCGGGTGGCCGATGCGCAACGGTTGTTTGCCGAAAACGAGATCCCCCACTTCGATTCCCCCGAAGTGGCGGTGGAGGCCTTCTCCTACCTGGCGGCCTATTCCCACAACCGCAAGCTCCTGATGCAGGTGCCGGGGCCGCTGTCGCACTACCGCGAGCCCGATGTGGAGGGAGCACGCCTGATCCTCGAGGGGGTGATGGACCAGGGACGCAAGGTACTGACCACGGTCGAGGCCAAGGCCATTCTGGACGCCTTCCACATCCCGACCACCCATGCCATCCTGGCCCGTACCGCCAACGAGGCCCTCATGGCGGCGGAGGCGGCGGGGTTTCCCGTCGTGATGAAGATCTGCTCCCCCGACATTCGCTACAAGTCCGACGTCGATGGGGTCCGCCTCAATATCACCGACGCCCAATCGGTGCGGCGCACCTATACAGAGCTCTTGGATCGCGCCAAGAAGCATCGGCCGGAGGCGGCTGTCGATGGGATCACGGTGGAGCATATGGTCTCTACCCGTGCCGCGCGGGAGATGCGGATCGGGGTGGTGCGCGACGCCATCTTCGGACCCGTGATCACCTTTGGCGCCGGCGGAACCGAGGTGGATGTGCTCGAGGATCGCGCCCTGGCGCTGCCGCCGCTCAACGACTTCATCATTCGCAACATGATCGAGCATACCCGGGTGGCGCGATTGATGGGTGCCTACCGCCACATGCCGCCGATGAACCGCCAGGCCCTCGCCCGCATCCTGCAGCGGGTTTCGGAGATGGTGTGCGAGCTACCCGAGATCATCGAGATCGACATCAATCCCCTGATTGGCAACGATCTGGACGTGGTTGCCGTGGATGCCCGTATTCGCGTCGACTACCGCCCCCCGCAGGCGCCGCGCTATGGCCATATGGCGGTGCATCCCTACCCGGTGCACCTGATCGAGAGCGTGCAGCTCCCCGACGGTACCGATCTGGTCATTCGTCCGATCCGGCCGGAGGACGCCCAGATGGAGCAGGAGTTCGTGCGCGGGCTCTCTGAGCAGTCCAAGTATTTCCGCTTCATGCAGGCGATCAAGGAGCTTCCGCCGGAGATGCTGGTGCGTTTCACCCAGATCGACTACGACCGGGAGATGGCGCTGATCGGGGTGGCAGGGGGCGAGGTCGGCGAGGAAGAGGTGGGAGTGGCCCGTTACGTGGCCCGCCTGGGGGATGACACCTGTGAATTTGCCCTTGTGGTGGCGGATCGCTGGCGCCAGCGGGGCATCGGGTCACGGCTCATGCGCTCGCTGATGCAGAACGCGCGCGAGCGGGGCCTGCGCATCATGGAAGGCGAGGTGCTCTCGGCCAACAACCGGATGCTGGCCCTGGTCAAGTCGCTCGGCTTTCGGGTGGAGCGCGACCGCCAGGACCCGAGCGTGAAGCGGGTGATCAAGGTTCTCTAG
>JAEHCY010000189.1 GCA_016880695.1 Chromatiaceae bacterium
CGCGCTCCTCGCCCTCCTGCTGTTGGCCAAGCGCATCGCCCCGCGGCTGCCCGGGCCGCTGTTTGCGGTGGTGGCGGGAATCCTGGCGGTGGTGCTGTTTGCCCTCGATGACAAGGGCGTGGCGGTCACCGGCGCGGTGCCCGCCGGACTGCCGGCGCTGGGGGTTCCCAAGGTGGCGTCCGCTGATCTGCAGACCCTGGTGCGCGATGCCCTCGGCATCATGCTGGTCAGCTTCACCAGCGCCATGCTGACCGCTCGCAGCTTTGCCGCGCGCAACCGCTACGATATCGATTCCAATCAGGAATTTATCGCGCTGGGTGCCTGTAACCTGGCCTCGGGGCTAGGACAGGGGTTCGCCGTGAGCGGGGCGGACTCGCGCACGGCGGTAAGCGACGCCATGGGTGGCAAGAGCCAGTTGACCGGGGTGTTCGCCGGCCTGGCGATGCTCGCGGTGCTGCTCTATCTCACCGGACCGCTGGGGTTTCTGCCGGTGGCCGCGTTGGGGGCGGTGCTGATTGTCTCGGCCATCGGTCTGATCGATGTCGCGGCCCTGCGGGACTTTTTCGCCCTCAGCCGCACGGAGTTTGTTCTCTCTATCCTGACCACGGTGGGCGTGGTCCTCGTGGGGGCCCTGCCGGGCATCCTGGTGGCGGTGATCTTGGCCCTGCTGCGCCTTCTGGCCCTGAGCTCCGTGCCCTACGACGCGATCCTGGGACGTGCCCCCGGAATCAAGGGCTTCCACGACCTGGCCGACTACCCCGAGGCCGAGACGGTTCCGGGCCTGCTGCTCTATCGCTTCGATGCCGCCCTGCTGTTCTACAACGCCGACTACTTCAAGAGCCGGGTGCTCAAGGCGGTGGAAGAATCGGCCACCCCGGTACGCTGGTTTGTTCTCGATGCGAGCCCGGTGAACTTCATCGACATCACCGCCGTTTACAAGATCGACGAGATCAGCGAGGAACTTGGCTCCCGCGGGATCGTGTTCGCCATTGCCCGTCCGAGACGGTTGATGCGCAGAAAACTCGAGCTCGGTGGGCTGCTGGAGCGGATCGGCCAGGAGCGGATGTTCGTCACCCTAAAGTCCGCCGTGCGCGCCTACGAGCTTGAGGTCGCTCAAGACATCCCTCCCGGAGGTTGACCGAGGTTCCGGCCGCTGGGGACACCCCGGCCTGAGAGGGGGCCAAGGCATCCTCGTCGAGGATCGGTGAAAAAAGCGCCCGCAGCCCCTTACCCCATCGTTGCGGCGGGGCAGGGGATACAGGCAATGGAGGTCGGCGGGAAGCGCAGACCGAGGTTGCCGCGCGATCAGGGCTTGGCTACGTGCCAGACATCCTTGACACCGTCGCCGGTCTTTTCGCCGGGCTTGGTATCCTTCACCCAGAGGTAGAGGGGGGGACCCTTGTAGGCCCACTGCAGGTTGCCGTCGTCGCGGGTGATGGCGCTGTAGTCGCCGGAGCCCTTGTCGGTTTTCCCGACGGTCAGCGGCGGCCAGTTCTGGGCGTACTGATCGTTGCAGGCACTCTTGCCAGCACCTGCCGGGTCCTTGTCGAACACATATCGCCGCCCGCTTCTGCCAAGGTTTCGAGGCGGGCTTACAAACCCTCGCCGATGCCTTGACCAAGCCCCAGGGCGAGAAACGGCTCGATAAACTCCAGCAACGCCTCGGGCGGCTCCAGGAGAAGAGCCGCGGGGTGAGCCAACACTACACGAGCTGATCCCCGACGACACGGGGACCAAGGCCAGCGCCATGCGTTGGGACAAACAGCCGGTCGCCGGCACGCGGCTCACCCACCCGATCGACTGGGACAGCGACCGGCTCTGGCGCACCGATGTCCTGCTCAGCGACCTCGAAGCGGTATTGCGCAGCCTCAAATCCGAACTCGGCCTGCGCC
>JAEHCY010000190.1 GCA_016880695.1 Chromatiaceae bacterium
AGACCACGGCGCCCCCGTGATCCCCAAGTGCGCAGTGCGCAGGAGATAGTCGTCGCGGGTGAGGTGCGCCGGGAGCTAGCCCTGGTTGGGAATCAGCGGGAAACGCGGGGCGAGGATAGGGAAATGGCTGTCGAACACCTGCAAGCGCGCCCTTTCCCGTGACGGCTCAGGGCCGCCAGCGCGGCGCTACCCCATCGCCTCTGGCGGATTGTCGTTCAGCGCAGGCGTCAGCCGTACACCTGCTTTGGCAACCAGGTCGCCAAGTCGGGCCACAGGGCCAGAACCCCCAGCATCAGCACCTGGATGGCGATAAAGGGGGCCACACCGCGGTAGATCTGACGGGTGGTCAACTCCGGCGGTGCCACACCCCGGAGGTAGAAGAGCGCGAACCCAAATGGGGGGGTGAGGAACGAGGTCTGGAGGTTGAGCGCCATCAGTACGCCAAGCCAGACGGGGTTCAGGTCCATGCCGAGGAGCACGGGTCCGACGATGGGCACGACGACGAAGATGATCTCGATGAAATCCAGCATGAAGCCCAGCAGGAACATGATCAACATCACCAGCGCCACGGCACCGACCACCCCACCCGGGAGTCCGGTGAGGAGCTCGCTCACCAGATCGTCCCCGTGGTAACCGCGAAACACCAGGGAGAACATCGCGGCACCGATGAAGATCATGAACACCATGCTGGTGACGATAGTGGTTTGGCGCATCACCTCGCGCAGGGTCGCCAGGTTGAGCTGGCCTTGCAGCGCTGCCAGCAGCATGGCCCCCGCGGACCCCACCGACGCCGCCTCGGTGGGCGTCGCCAGCCCCCCGAGAATCGAGCCCAGCACCGCCACGATCAGAAACAGGGGCGGCAGCAGGGCCTTGCCCACCTGCGCCCACAAGGCGGCCCGATCCGCGGGCAGCTCCTCCTTGGGAATCGCCGGCATGGCGCTTGGCCGGATCAGCGCCACCACGGCCAGGTAGACCACATACAGCCCCACTAGGACTAGCCCCGGCAATATGGCACCCACGAACAGGTCCCCCACCGACACCGTCTCCGGGGAAAACACCCCTTTGCTGAGCTGGGCCTGCTGGTAGGCCCCGGAGAGCACATCCCCGAGCAGCACCAAGATGATGGAGGGCGGGATGATCTGCCCCAGGGTACCGGAGGCGCAGATGGTCCCGGCGGCGATGGCGGGGTCGTAATTGCGCCGCAGCATGGTGGGCAACGAAAGCAGGCCCATGGTAACCACCGTGGCCCCGACGATACCGGTGCTGGCGGCGAGGAGCATGCCCACCAGGGTCACCGAGATCCCGAGTCCTCCACGCAGGCGACCGAACAACATGGCCATGGTGTCGAGCAGGTTCTCGGCGATGCGCGAACGCTCCAGCATCACCCCCATGAACACGAACAGGGGTACCGCGATCAGGGTCTCGTTGGTCATCACCCCGTAGATCCGGCTCGGAAGGGCCTCGATGAACGCCGAATCGAACAAACCGAACCACTCGCCCACCAGGGCAAACCCGAGTGCCGTCCCCGACAGGGCAAAGGCCACCGGGTAACCGAGCATCAGCGCCACGAAGATGCCGGCGAAGAGGAGCAAGGGCATGAGCTCAGCCATGGGGCGCCTCGGCGTTATCCTCTAACTCTGCTCCCGAGAGGATCAACAGGCTGCGCAGCAGCGAAGATAGCCCCTGCAGAGCGAGCAGCGCCGGAAGCAAGAGAATCAGGGTCTTGAGCACAAAGACCCCCGGAAGCCCACCGGCCTCGCGGGAGCCCTCGTGAATGGCCCAGGACACCCGCACATAGTCCCAGCCACTCCAGAGGATGAACGCACAGGTGGGTAGCAAGAGAAACAGCACGCCGAGTAGGTCGAGCAGTGCCTGGCCCCGGCCAGACCAGCGCTGGTAGAAGATGTCCACCCGCACATGCCCGTTGCACTTGAGGGTGAAGGCGGCCCCCAGCATGAAAAGCGCCGCGTGCAGGTAGGTGATGGACTCCTGCATGGCGATCCAACCGAGGTCGAAGACATAGCGCAGCACCACCACCAGCAAGGTGAGCATGACCATCAAGACGCTGGCCCAGGACACCGCGCGCCCCAGGGTTTCCGCGAAACCGTCCAGGGTACGAACCAGGGCCTCTGCCCTCGACCGCCGGATGGCGTTCCGATCAGTCATCGCGGGTGAACGTTCGGACCTGGCATATGGCGCGAGGCGACCGGGCTAACCACCAGCTCACCAGCGGAACAGGGTCCACTGGTTGATGCTGATGTTGCGCGGATCCTGGGTGTAGGAATCCAGCTTGCCGTCACGGTTGGTGTCCACCAGGTAGTAGGCGGGACCCGCCACTGGTTGCACCTTGAGCATGTAGACCACTCCGTTGGCCCGGTACTCGTAGATGGTCTCCTTCTCGGTCTCGATGATGGTGACCTCGGGCTCGATGAGTTGTCCGTCGGGACCCCGCGGCACCACCGGTGGCTGGGCCCCCCCTTCGGCAAAGGCCCCGAAACTTGCCAAAAACAGCCCTAGGGCCAGGATCGAATTTCGCATGCTCAGGATTCCTTGACTCGATACAGACCGCTCGGCGCGCGGCTCACGGGGCATGCTATTACAGTTCGCGAAGAATTTCTGCCCCGACTTGCACCGTTTGCGGCAGGCTGCGCCCACGCTCGGGCTTGGGCATAATAGCCGCCCCTCCGCACACCCAAGCGCCATGCAACTCAATCCCCCGCAGAGCGAGGCCGTCCGCTACATCGAAGGACCGCTGCTGGTACTGGCCGGAGCCGGCTCCGGCAAGACCCGCGTCATCACCCACAAGATTTTTCACCTGATCGAGCGCTGCGCCATTGCGCCGCGCCACATCGCCGCTGTCACCTTCACCAACAAGGCGGCACGGGAGATGAAGGCACGGGTAGGGAAACTGCTCGGGGGTCGCAATAGCGAGGGGCTCACCGTCTCCACCTTCCACACCCTCGGGCTCCAGATCCTACGCCGCGAGCATGCGCGGATGGGCTACAAAGCGGGTTTCTCGATCCTCGACGCCCAGGACGCCGAGGTCCTGATCAAAAACCTGGCCGAGCGCCAGCATCCCCTGCGGGCACTGGCGGCGGCGGATCTGCAGTGGCGCATCTCGCAGTGGAAAAGCGCACTGGTCGCCCCCGATCAGGCCCTAAGCCAGGCGGCGGACGAACGCGAGGCAGCCACCGCCCGGCTCTACGCCGACTACACCCGCACCCTCAGGGCCTACAACGCGGTGGACTTCGACGACTTGATTGCCTTGCCCGTCACCCTGTTCGGCGCCGATGGGGCGGCGGCCGAGGTCTGGCGCCAACGCATCCACTATCTGCTGGTCGATGAGTATCAGGACACCAACGGCGCCCAGTACCAACTGGTGAAGGAGATCGCGGGCCTTCAGGGTCGACTCACCGCCGTGGGGGACGATGACCAGTCGATCTACGCCTGGCGCGGCGCCCGGCCGGAGAACCTCACCCAGCTCCGGACCGACTTTCCCCAGCTCAAGGTCATCCCCCTAGAGCAGAACTACCGCTCCAGCGGGCGCATCCTGCAGCTCGCCAACCGGCTCATCACCCACAACCCCCACCTGTTCGAGAAGCGGCTGTGGAGCGCCCTGGGGCCGGGCGAGCCGGCGCGCGTACTGCCCTGCCGCGACGAAGACCACGAGGCCGAACGGGTGGTCTCCGAGATCCTCCATTACCATCAGATCCAAGGCAGGGGCTTCGGTGACTTCGCCATCCTCTACCGCGGCAACCACCAGGCCCGCCCCTTCGAGCAGGCCCTGCGGGCCCACAACCTCCCCTATTTCCTCAGCGGCGGGACCTCGTTTTTTGACCGCACCGAGGTCAAGGACGTGATGGCCTACCTGCGCCTGTTGGTGAATCCCTCCGACGACGCCGCGTTTCTGCGCATCGTCAACACCCCTCGACGCGAGATCGGCACCACCAGCCTGGAGAAGCTCGCTGCCTATGCCCAACAACGGCAGACCCCGCTGCTGCGCGCCTGCGCTGAGCTTGGGCTAGCGCCGCTGCTAGGGGAGCGCCCCTGGAAGCGGCTCGACCAATTCGCCAACTGGATTGGCCGGCACGCCGCGCGCGCGGCACAAGACCCGGTCAATGCCGTGCGGCAACTGATCGAGCAGATGGACTATCTGACCTGGCTGCGGGAGAACAGCTCGAGCGAACGGGTTGTGGAACGGCGATGGGCCAACGTCACCGACCTCCTGGGCTGGCTCGAGGCGCTACAGAAGGGCGAGAACGCGGCGCGCTCCCTGGGCGAGATGGTCAACCACCTCACCCTCATGGATGTCCTGGAGCGTCGTACCGAGGAGGAAGGCGGTGATCGGGTCCA
The DNA here is from genome assembly GCA_016880695.1 of Chromatiaceae bacterium. Lineage (GTDB taxonomy): Bacteria > Pseudomonadota > Gammaproteobacteria > Chromatiales > Chromatiaceae > JAEHCY01. The sequence continues at coordinate 4,354 of JAEHCY010000190.1, forward strand.
TCTCATGACACTGCATGCCGCTAAGGGGCTCGAGTTTCCCTGCGTCTTCCTCGTGGGCATGGAGGAGGAGTTGCTGCCACACCGCACCAGCATTGAATCGGACGACATCGAGGAAGAGCGCCGCCTCGCCTACGTCGGCATCACCCGCGCGCAGCGCGAGCTCGTCTTCACCTACGCCGAGCACAGGAAGCGATCCGGGGAGCGGGTGCGTTGTGAGCCGAGCCGGTTCCTCAGGGAGCTACCACAAGACGCTCTCATCTGGCCCCGGCTAGGGGAAGCACCGAGCGAGGCACAGCGCGCGCGCGGAAGCGCGCATCTCTCGCGCCTGAAAGAGCTCCTTGGGCCAGGCTAGGACCAGGCAGACCCTCGGCCTGACGCTTCGCCCAGCCGCTTGGGGATTATTGGACCTTCGAGACCATGAACTCGATGGCGGCACGCAGGTCGCCATCGGAGCAGTCCGCGCAGGTTCCGCGCGGCGGCATGGCATTCTTGCCGGCAACGGCGCTCTTCAGCAGACC
>JAEHCY010000191.1 GCA_016880695.1 Chromatiaceae bacterium
CCGGGCCTTTCAGGACGTGAGCGGTTTTGTCGCCAACCGCCAGGAGCGGCTGTCGGGGATGGCACTCGAGGATGTCCAGGGCGTGCTCGAGCGGTTCGTCCATGGGCTCGATGGACGCGGACTCAAGGTGGCGGCGGCGGGGGAGACCTACACCGATACCGAGCACCTGTTTGTCCCGGGAATTGTCGGATTGTTACCGGACAAGGACGCCAACTTCCGCCTGTACAAGGCGATGGTGGTCCACCAGTGGGCGCAGAACTGGTTCGGTACCTGGCGCGGGGGTGTCCTGCTCGATGCGGTGGAACGTTGGGGGCAGCCAGACCTCACCTTGCGTCGCCTGCACGCCCTGGAGACGGTTCGGCTCGACGCCTGCATCGAACGGGACTTCCCGGGTCTGCACCGCGACGCCCAGACCCTGCGCCGTGAGCTCGATGCCCCGGACGACCCTGCCTGGCGTGCCCTCACCGAGCCCCTGCGACGGCCGGCAGCGCTGCTGGAGGATAGCCTGCGGTTGCTTGAAGCGCTCGCCGCGGGGCGCTTGCACTGCCCCCGACCCTGCTGCTACCAGGGAGCGCTCTATCCCGAGCGGGTGCGGGGGGTACTCGAGCTGCGCCTGGCCCGCGAGCGAGGCCAGTTTCGCATCGCCCTGGCCAAGCTGGTCGAGGAGATCGACGGTCAGCCCCCCGGCCAGGAGGCGTCCGAGGCCGAAGAGCTGCCGGAAACCCGAGGCCGTTTCGAGCTGCGCGCACGGGCGGAGCGGGACACCCCCGAGGGCTACAGCTACGACCTGTTCCTCGATGGCAAACCCGTGGCGCCGCCCGAGCACATGGTGTCCACCATGGAGAGCATCATCCAGGACCTGGGCGAGATTCCCCCCGAATACCTGGTCGCGGCCGGACCCGGACGCTACAAACGGGGCCTGCCGGGTGGGCGCGACCCTGATTCCGTGTGGGCCGGCACCTATCACGAGGAGGGCGCCTTCCTCTACCACGAGTGGGACCACGAGCGCCGGCGGCACCGCAAGAACTGGTGCGTGCTGCGCGAGCACGAGGTGCAGGGGACGGGTCTTGCCTTCTACCACAGCACCCTGCGCAAGCACGGCGGGCTGATCAAGTCATTGCGGCGTACCTTCGAGGTGCTGCGCGGCGAGGATCGGGTGCTGAGGCGACAGCATTTTGGCGAGGATATCGACCTCGACGCCCTGGTGGAGGCCTACGCGGACGTCCACGGCGGACTGGAAATGAGTGACCGGCTGTTCACCCGTCTGCATCGCGACGAGCGCAACATCGCGGTGATGCTCATGGTGGATATGTCGGGATCCACCAAGGGCTGGGTGAACGAGGCCGAGCGCGAGGCCATCATCCTGCTCGCCGAGGCGCTCGAGACCCTGGGCGATCGCTATGCCATCTACGGCTTCTCCGGCTGGACCCGCAAGCGCTGCGAGGCGTTTGCCGTCAAGCGGTTTGAGGAGCCCCTGAACGATGCGGTCAAGGGCCGGATCTGCGGCATCGAGCCGCGGGACTACACCCGCCTGGGGGCTCCCATCCGCCACCTGAGCGCGCGACTGCGCGAGCAGGAGGCGCGCATCAAGCTCTTGATCACCCTCTCCGACGGGAAGCCCGACGACTATGACCCCCAGTACCGGGGCGACTACGGCATCGAGGATACCCGCCAGGCCCTGTTCGAGGCGCGTCTCGATGGCATCCACCCGTTCTGCATCACCATCGACGAGGAGGGCGCGGCCTACCTGCCGCATATGTATGGCGCCGCCAACTACGTGGTGGTGGCGGATGTGGCCAAACTGCCCCTGAAGGTGTCGGACATCTACCGCAAGCTGACCAGTTGAGGAGGCACGGCGCCCGCCCAGGAGTCCGGGTTGCGGGCGAGCCCGGCAGGGGCTAGAGTTTTGGCCTTTATCCCCGGCCTGGGAAATCCCCGGCCCCCATCGAGCCTCCCATCAGGCACCAGCGTGTCCCCGAGTCATCTCGCCCAAGGTTTCGTTGCGGGTTTGCCCCGGCACCCCGAGCGCTATCGTCTGCGCGGGGGCGCGGGAGAACGATGAGCCGGCGTTGGCTGCGCGGCAATGGTTATCTGTTCCTGCTGTGGTTGCGGCGGGACCTGCGTGCCCGTTATGCCGGCTCCCTCGGCGGCACCCTCTGGGCGGCGCTGCTCCCGTTGCTGACTGTGGGGCTGTTCTACGTGATCTTCGCCCTGGTGCTGCAGGTGCGCATCCCCGCGCTGGCGGGCGACAGCGGCTACTTCTTCTACCTGCTCGCGGGACTCCTGCCCTGGCTGGCCATCTCCGAGGGCGCGGCGCGCGCGGCGGGCGTCCTGGTGGCCGAAGAGCCATTCCTGCAGAAGCTCGTCTTCCCGGTGTGGGTGCTGCCGGGGACCGTCGTCGCCGCGAGCCTCTTGCCGCAACTGGTGGGGACCCTTTTATTTCTGATCCTGCTCGCTGGGAGCGGGTTTCCGAGCCTCCCGACCCTGCTCTGGTGGCCCCTGGTGCTGCTGTGCCAGATCGCCATCCAGTGGGGCCTGGGACTGAGCCTGGCGGTGCTCGGCGTGCACCTGCGCGACCTCATCCAGGTGCTCCCGGTGCTGCTGCAGCTCCTGTTCTATGCCTCCCCGATCCTCTACCCCAAGAGCCTGGTGGCGGCGCAGTACCAGGATCTGTTCCTGCTCAACCCCTTCTCCGGCCTGATCGAGGCCTACCAGGCCCTATTCCTCGGGGTGCCGCTGGAGGCTTCGAGCCTCGCGGGCATGCTCATCTGGACCCTGCTGCTCGGCGGTGGCGGCATGCTGCTCTATCGAGCCCTCAAGCCCACCCTGGGAGACTACCTGTGAGCGAGGTCGTCGTACGCGCCGAGGGTGCCGGCAAGGGCTATCGCCTCTACCGCCGTCCGGCCGATCGGCTGCGCGAGCTCCTGTTTCGCCGTCCCCTGCACCAGACCCATTGGGCGCTGCGCGGGGTGAGCCTGGAGCTGGGCCGGGGTGAGACCTTCGGTCTGGTGGGCGAGAACGGTGCCGGCAAGAGCACCCTGCTCAAGCTGATGGCCGGGACCAGCCGCCCGAGCGAAGGCCGCGTCGAGGTGCGGGGCCGGGTGGCGGCGCTGCTGGAGCTGGGCGCGGGGTTCCATCCCGAAGAATCCGGACGCGACAACGTCCATCTCATGGGAGCGCTGGCGGGGGTCGAGCCCGCCGACCGCCAAGCCTACTATGAGGCGGTCAGCGCCTTCTCGGAGCTGCCCGAGGAGGTGCTCGGGCGCCCGGTCAAGACCTACTCCTCGGGCATGTTCATGCGCCTGGCCTTCGCCGCCGCCACCGCCATCGAGCCCGAAGTGCTCATCATCGACGAGGCCCTCTCCGTGGGCGACATGCACTTCCAGAAAAAGAGCCTCGATCGGATCATGCGGTTTCGCACCGCCGCCAAGACCGTACTGTTCTGCTCCCACAACCTCTACCAGGTCCGCAGCCTCTGCGACCGCGCCGCCTGGCTCCACGAGGGGCGCGTCCGCTGTCTGGGGGAGACCGACGAGGTAGTGAGCGCCTACGAAGACTACGAGCGCGAGAAAACCGGCGCCGGCGCCCCCATCGAGCGTCCCGCCATCTATCGGCCCCTGGTGGAGGGAACCGCACCGGTGCGGATCGCTTCGATTGCCATGGAAAACGCGGCCGGAAATGCCGTCAACCGCCTCGAGAGCCTGCAGCCCGCCGACCTGGTGGTGGAGGTCGAGGCAGAGGACCCCGAGGTTGCCTTCCACGTGGGGCTGGCGGTCATACGCAACGACCGCGAAAACGTCTTTGGCACCAGCACCCATTTCGATCCCAACCGCCCCCCCCTGCGGGCGGCGGGCCACCGCCGGGTGGTGCTGCATCTGCCCCGGCTGATGCTCCTCTCCGGTGAGTATGCCCTGAGCGTCTACCTGCTCGACGACTCCGGGCTGCACTCCTACGACCTCGCCGAGCAGGTGTGCCGGTTTGCCGTGCGCAACCCCGGGCGGGATTTCGGCATCGTCTCCATGGACTACCAATGGCGCTTATGAATCTGGGCGACAAGGCGCTGCGCTACCGCCGGCTGTTCCCCGCG
>JAEHCY010000192.1 GCA_016880695.1 Chromatiaceae bacterium
AGTCAAACAGCGAGAGCTCGAGCTGCCGGACCATCTGCATGGCGGACTGAAAATTCCGCGCCGCCAGCATGCGCTCGAAGAGCGCCTCGGGCAGGGGCTCGCCGGTGTCCCAGTGGCCGGCGATGAGGCCCAGCGCCTCCCGCTCCCAGCACCAGTTCTCCAGGAACTGGCTCGGCAGCTCCACCGCGTCCCAGGGGACGCCGTTGATACCGGCCACCGGCGGATAGTCGATGCGGGTGAGCAGGTGATGCAGCCCGTGGCCGAACTCATGGAACAGCGTTTGCACCTCGTCGTGGGTGAACAGCGCCGGCCGGTCCCCCACCGGTGGGGAGAAGTTGCACACCAGATAGGCGGTGGGGAGCTGACGGCGATGGGCCGTGACCAGGCGGCTGGTGCACTCGTCCATCCAGGCTCCACCGCGCTTTTTCGGGCGCGCATAGAGGTCGAGGTAGAACTGCCCGATGTGCTCCCCGGAGCCGTCGCGGATCTCGAAGAAGCGCACGCCGGGGTGCCAGACATCGGTGCCCTGGACCTCTACGATGTGGATGCCGAACAGCCGTTCGGCCACCGCAAATAGCCCCGGCACCACCCGGGTCTCCGGGAAATAGGGCCGTAGCTCCTCTTGGGAGATCCGGTAGCGGTGTTGGCGCAGTTTCTCGGCGTAGTAAGGGATGTCCCAGGCCTGCAGATCCTCGAAGCCGTGCACCTCGCGGGCAAAGGCGCGCAGCTCCGCAAGCTCCTGGCGCGCCTGGGGTAGCGATCGCGCGCCGAGATCGCTCAGGAACCCCAGCACCTGCTCGGGGCGGCGTGCCATCTTGGTGGCCAGGGAACGCTCGGAGAAGTCGGGAAAGCCGAGTAGTCCCGCCAGCTCATGGCGGAGCGCGAGGATGCGCTCCATGACCTCGCCGTTGTCCCAGCGGCCGGCGTAGGGACCCTGGTCGGAGGCGCGGGTGGCGTAGGCGGTGTAGAGCTCGCGCCGCAGCTCCCGGTTGTCGGCGTAGGTGAGCACGGGCTGGTAGGAGGGGAAGTCCAGCGTCAGCATCCAGCCCGCCTCATTGCGCTGCTCGGCGCTCTGGCGGGCGAGGCCGCGGGCGCTCTCGGGCAGCCCGGCGAGGTCCGCCTCGTCGCCGATGAGCTTGCTCCAGGCGTTGGTCGCATCGAGCAGGTTCTCCTCGTAGCGGCTGCCGAGCTGGGACAGCTCCTGGCTGATGGCCTTGAAGCGCTCCTTCTTTTCCGGCGGGAGGTCGACGCCCGCTAGGTGGAAGTCCCGCAGGGCGTTCTCCAGCAGCTTGCGCTGGGCGGCGGTGAAGGGCGCCCCGCTCTCGGCCACCGCCCGGTACTTGCGGTAGAGGGCCTCGTTGTGGCCCATCTCGGTGCCGTAGTCGCTCAGGGGCGGCAGGCAGGCGTTGTAGGCCTCGCGCAGGGCGTCGCTGTTCACCACCGCGTTGAGGTGGCTGACCGGAGACCAGGCGCGGCTGAGGCGATCGTCGAGTTCCTCCAGGGGCTCGACGAAATTCTCCCAGGTGGGCGGGGTGTCGGCGGCGGTGAGCTCCGCCACCCGAGCCCGGTTCTCGGCCAGGATCTCGGTGATGGCCGGCACCACCTGGTCGGGGGTGATCTTCGAGAAGGGGGGAAGCCCCCCGAGCTCAAGCAGAGGGTTTGCCATTTTGCGTGCTCGCCGTTCGTCTATGGGTAGGGGACGAAGGTGGGGGCGCTCAGTCGGGGATGAAACCGGTATCGTGAAGGTTCACCTGGCCTCGCAGGGCCCAGATCATCTCCGAGCGCTCCCGGGGTATGTGATGGCTCGGCTGGCAGAGGTAGAAGCGCTGTAGCTCCCGCTGGACCTGGTCGGCGTCGCTTGGGCCGATGCGCTGCCAATCCACCCCCTCGACCCGCTTGAAGCCACTGCGGGTGCCGTAGGCGAAGATCTTATACTCGGGCGAGTCGCAGCGAAGACCCTGGAAGGAGACGTTCTCCGAACCGGTCTTCGAGCGCGCCACCAGGGTGTAGCGCACCACCTTGTCGTTGCCGATGCTCAGATGGGTGGCGTCGATGAGATAGCTGAAACGGGCGCCGGGGGCATCGAGGCGGATCTCGACGAGGTCGGATTCCTTGGGGGGGGGCGGTAGCTCG
>JAEHCY010000193.1 GCA_016880695.1 Chromatiaceae bacterium
CAGCGAGGTGCCGCCATAACTGACGAGTGGCAGGGGAACACCCACCACCGGCAAGAGCCCCGTGACCATCCCGCTGTTCACGACGACGTAGACGAAAAACACCAGCGTCAGACCACCGGCGAGCAGCCGGCCGAAGGAATCCTGGGCATGGCTGGCGATGTAAAGACCCCGCAGGATGATGAACAGGTACATACAAAGCAGGACCGCGATCCCAATCAAACCCAACTCCTCCCCGAGTACTGCCAAGATGAAATCCGTGTGGCGCTCGGGTAGGAACTCCAGATGCGATTGGGTACCATTGAACCAGCCCTTACCATACATCCCACCCGATCCAATGGCGATCTGGGATTGAATGATGTGGTAGCCGGTTCCTAAGGGGTCAGTCTCGGGGTTGAGAAAGGTCAGCACCCGCTGGCGCTGATAGGGGCGCATGAAATACCAAAGCACCGGAGCCACGGCAGCCCCGAGACCCGCGAGCGCGAAGATCAACCGCCAGCGGATGCCGGCCAGAAACAGCACGCCGCCCCCGGCACTGGCGATCAACAGCGCCGTGCCGAGATCCGGCTGCTTGGCAATGAGCACCACCGGAACCAGCGTCATCGCCGCCGCCGCCAGTATCCGCCAGTAAGTTGGGGGTAAGGAGCGCCTGCTCAGGTAGGTGGCCAGTACCATGGGCACCGCCAGCTTGAGCAGCTCCGAGGGTTGAAACCGGAGCACACCCAGATCGAGCCAGCGCTGGGCGCCCTTGCCGATGTCACCGATGGCCAGGACCGCGACCAGCATCAGCACCCCCCCCGTGTACAACCACGGCGCCCACCGCCGCATCTGATCGGGCGAAACCCACGCCAGCGCAACCATCACGCCCAGCGCCAACAACAAACGCAGTGCCTGCCGCTCGACCTGGCTGCCGCTCTGATCGCTGGCGCTGTAGAGCACGATGAGCCCGAAGCCGCACAGCAGGAGCAGCCCGGTGAGCAAAGGCAAGTCGAGATGGATGCGAGCGAAGAATCCGCCCTGCCACGACTCGGGTAGCAGGCCCCACCGAAGCATGGATGCAGGGATCGGCATCGCTGTGCTAGCGCCCGGCGGCGACGAGTTGCCGACCCTGCAGATAGCGGTCCATGACTCGGCGGGCGATGGGTGCGGCGACGGAGCCCCCGTGTCCACCGTTCTCGACCAACACGGCAACGGCGATCTTGGGGTCTTCGGCCGGGGCGAAGGCGATGAACAGGGCGTGATCCTGCAGGTGCGTGGCGATGCGCTTTTCGTTGTAGGACTCATTCTGCCCCACAGAGAACACCTGGGCCGTTCCGGTCTTCCCGGCGATCCGGTAGGAGGGGCTGCGGATACGGTGGGCGGTGCCACGTTCGGATTCGATCACGCTGGTCATGGAGCGGATCACGTCCTCCCAGTTCTTGGACTTGGTGACGGGAATCTGGGTCACCTCGGCCGGCGGGGGCTTAGGCGGTTCATTGGAGCCGGGAACCTCCATGGACTTCACCACCCGCGGCTGCAGGTAACGGCCGCGGTTCGCAAGGGCCGCTGTGGCAGCGGCCAGTTGTAAGGGGGTAACAAGAAAGGTCCCCTGGCCAATCCCCACGATCAAGGTTTCCCCTGGGAACCAGTCCTGCCCCCGAGACGCTCGCTTCCACTCCCGCGAGGGCAGCACACCACCGAGCTCACCGTAGATGTCAGCCCCGGTTTTGCGGCCAAAGCCGAACCCGCTCAGGGACTTGGCGAGCTGGTCGATACCCAGATTGCGTGCGAGGTCATAGAAATAGACGTCGCAGGACTCGATGATCGCCCGGTTCATATCCACCGAGCCGTGCCCCCCCTTGCGCCAGTCGCGAAACCGGTGGCTCTGCCCGGGGAGCTGGTAGTGGCCGGGACAATAGCGGGTCGTGGTGTAACCGATGGAACCTGTCTCCAGCCCGGCGAGGGCGATGAAAGGCTTTATCGTGGAACCGGGCGGATACTGCCCGCGAATTGCCCGATTGAAGAGCGGCTTGTCCTTGGAATTGCGCAATTGCTGGTAGGCCTCCGAGCCGATGCCCTCGACGAAGGGATTGGGATCGAAGCTTGGTCGGCTCGCGAGTGCGAGAATCCCTCCGCTGCTCGGTTCGATGGCCACCACCGCCCCTTTATGCTCGCCCAACGCCTCGATGGCTTCCTGCTGCAGTCCCACATCGAAGTACAGGTGCAGATCGTAGCCCGAAGTGGGCGGGTGGCTCTCCAGCACCCGCAGCACCCGCCCCCGCGCATTGACCTCGACCTCTTGGACACCCACCCGACCGTGCAGCAGATCCTCGTAGGATTTCTCCACCCCGGTTTTGCCGATGAAATTGGTTCCCCGGTACTCCGAGGAGCTGATCTCCTTCAACTCCGCCTCGTTGATCCGACCGACATAGCCCACCACGTGTGCCGTATCCTGTCCCAGCGGGTAGCGACGCATGAAACTGGCGCGAATGTCCGCTCCAGGAAAGAAATGGCCAACGACGGCGAAGCGGGCCACCTCTTCCTCGGTGAGGTTGACCCGAAGGGGTACCGTATCAAATGGCCTGCTCTGCTTGCGCAGACGCTTAAAGCGCCGGACGTCATCCTCCGTGATCGGCAGCACCCCCTTCAGGCGCTCGATGGTGCCCGCCACATCGCCAACCTTCTCCGGTATGAGCTCCAGCGAAAAGGCCGGAATGTTCTCCGCAAGCAACACCCCGTTGACATCGAAGATCCTCCCGCGGGTGGGGGGAATCGGCTCGAGCTTGACGGCGTTGTCCTGGGACAGAGTGGTGAAGTGGTCATGGCGAACCAACTGCAACTGCACCAGTCGCAGCACCACCGCCACCAGGGCCACAATTACCAGCACCCCCGCGATCAAGCCGCGGCGGAGAAACAGGTCTTCTTCCTGGCGATGATCCTTGACGGTGAACTCGGCCATCCCGGAATCGCTCAGGCCACCTGAAACCTTCGCCGCACGTCGCGCAGGACGATATAGACCCAGGGCCAGAGGATCGCACCGACCACCGCAGGGGCCCAGTACCCCAACCGGGGCGCGGGCTGCCCGATCGCCCCCATGACCCACAGTGACAGCAGTCGCTCTACCAGCAGCACCACCAGCACGGAAAACGCCTGCTGCACCAGGGGGAAGATCCGGATGCGCTGATGCAACTGCACCACGGCAAAGGCCATGACCGAAAACGCCAGTGCATGCTGGCCCAGCACGGTGCCGCTGAGGACATCGAGCAACAGTCCGACCAACCAGGCCCAGCCCACACCTACCCGAAGGGGTAATGCCAGGCACCAGTAGATCAGCACCAGGGCCACCCAGGGTGGCCGGAAGTCCTGCAACAGCGTTGGCATGGGCAGGAGGCTCAGGAACATCGCCAGCGCCAAGGTGGCCAGGATGGCGCCTCCGCCCTGCTGTCCGTTATCGGTCATGGCGCCGCCTTGGCCTGCGCTGAGGGGTCGCGCCGATCCTTCAGACCTTCCGGTGACAAGGTCCACACCAGAAGCATCTCGCGTATCCGGTCCAGGCGTGCAGCAGGGGTAATCACGGCGGTCGCAAAGGGTTTACCGGACTCGATCTTCACCGCGCTCACCCGCCCCACCGGATATCCGCGCGGAAAAACCCCGCCCAGACCGGAGGTGACCAGCAGGTCACCCTCGCGAATGTCCGCGTCGTAGGGCAGATGGGCGAGCTCCAGGCGATTGGCCAGCCCCGTCCCCTCGGCGATGGAGCGTAGGCCGTTGCGGTTGACCTGGACCGGCAGTGAGTGAGTGGCATCGGTGATGAGGATCACGGTGGCAGTCCAGGGACCCACCTCGACCACCTGGCCCATCACCGCATTGGCATCCAGGACCGGTTGCCCCACAAACACCCCCGACGAGGATCCCTTGTTGATGACGACCCGCTGGCGATAGGGGTCGAGATCCACCGCCTGGAGCTCGGCGATCAGCACCCGTTCCCCGATCTTGAGCGACGAGCCCAACAGATCGCGCAGGCGCATGTTCTCCGCCTCGAGGGCCTCGAGCTGCTGCAGCCTCGACTTCAAGGTCAGGTTTTCCCGATCGAGCGCCAGGTTCTGTTGCTGGAGTTCGCCGCGGTTCGACCACAGCTCCCCGACCCAACGCCCCACCGCAACAGGCGCATGCGCCGCAAACTGCAACGGATAGGTCATGACCTTGAGGACGCTGCGCACGATCCCGAGATGATGATAGCGGTGATCCGCCACGATCAAGCCGATCGAGACCACCACCGCAACCAGGACGCGGGCGGTCGGCGAGGGCCCTGGAAGGAACAGCGGCTTGATTCTGGGTCTCCTCGATGGCCTGGGTTCGGAAACGATCTGCCCCGGTGAGCGAAGGGCTCGACCGGGGCAGCCTGAACAGAGTGAAGCGCGGCCCCCTTGGGGCGGAGGACTTACTCCGCGGTAAAGAGATCCGAGCCCCGCTCGTCGATGAGCTCGAGCGCCCGCCCGCCGCCGCGCGCCACGCAGGTCAGGGGGTCTTCGGCCACCACCACGGGCAGCCCGGTCTCCTCCTCGATCAGCCGGTCGATATCCTTCAACAGGGCCCCGCCGCCCGTGATCACGAGGCC
>JAEHCY010000027.1 GCA_016880695.1 Chromatiaceae bacterium
CCCAGGTTCTCCTCGCCAGCCATGGCACCCGGGGTGCCCGGGCCGCCGAGGCGGTGGCGTGCGGGTTGTGCGCGCCGGGCGCTACCCTGCACCACCTGCTCGTGATTCCCGATCTATGGCGGGGCATGATGGGCGACGACTGGCTCAACAACGCGCGCACCCGCATCGCCTTCGGCAGTTATCTCGAAGGGCAACTGGGGCGCGAGGTGGCCGAAGAGGTGGCGCGCATCGCCGAGCAGGCCAGGGGCCAGGAACTGGACTACCGCCCCGAGGTGCGTCAGGGTCGGCCGGTTGACTGCCTGCTCGCCTTCAGCCGCGAGGTTCTCTGCGAGCTCGTGGTAATCGGTGCCCCGCGGCCGAAAGGCACGCCGGGTTTGCGCTCCCGTCTCGATCTCGAGCTCGCCGCGCGGGGCTTGGGTGTGCCCCTCCTGATTGTTCCCCATCCGGATGCCTGAAGCGCCTCCACCCGAGGCGAGTGCCGACTCGGCCTGGGTGTCGGTGGCCTCGGACCTTGCCCCCGCGCGACTCCTCGAACTGCTCCGGGATCCCGAACGGTTGATGCGGGTGAACTCCCAGTGGGTGTTCGCGGCCTGGGAATCCCTCGGACCCGAGCGTTGTCGCTTCCGAATACAAAACCGCTCCAATGGCCAGCTCTGGGAGGCGGAGGCAGGCGTCGTGCGCCTACCCGACGGACTGCGGCTCGACTATCAAACCGGTGTCAAGGCCTCGACGTGGTTACGGGTGGAGGCTGCCGATGGGGGCTCTCGACTCTGGATCATCGACGACTACGCCCGACTACCGCAGCCGGAGCGGCAGGCACGGATCGGAGAGGTCGACCGCAGTCTGCCGCGCTGGGGCCAGGACCTCTACCGGCATCTTCGCGCCTGGTCGCGCTGGTCGGGGGTGGCGCCTTGGCGCTGGTATATCGAGCGGGTCTGGCTGCGCATGCAGCCCCGGTCCAGGCGCCTGGTTCTGATGCTGGTGTGGATAACGGCGGCCGAGCTCGTGCTGTTCGGGTTGCTGATTGCGATCCTGATCGCCGAGAGTCGAGGCTGACGCCTCCATTTGCGATTCGCTTTGGCCTGCCTCCGGGGTACGGGGGTCTGGCGCCGCCTCAAGTATCCAGCCCGCTCGATGCCGAGACCCCAACCCCGAGTCCGAGCAGGAAACCCGCGGGGTGGTGGAAGTCGGGTTGCCCGGGGGGATGGCGGAGCGCCCAGTAAGAGATTCGACCGCTGACCTCCTCAATCACTGCCGACAGGGCGAGGCGAAAGCCCCCCGCACCCTCCGGTAACGGGAATTGGCGAAGGTCCAGGGTGGCCGAGAGGTCCAGCCGCTGGGCATTCGATGTTACGGAAAGCGCCAACGGCGCGGCGTTTTCACCGATGCCCATGCCCTCGCGGTAGGCGCGGAAGCGGTAGATGGCCCATTCGGTGGAGGGGGAGAAGTTGCATTCCCAATAGGCCGCTGTGCCCGGTGCGCTGATGAAGGCCTCGCAGCAGGTATGACACCAGAGCTGGTCGACGCGTCTGAACGGGCGCCGCGGCGGTATGAGTAGGGCTTGGATATCCCCCGCAAGGGTGTAGGACAGGGTGAGGC
>JAEHCY010000194.1 GCA_016880695.1 Chromatiaceae bacterium
CCCCGTTCTTTTCAACCTAGATTCCTCTGTTGTGCCTTGCAATAAACGGGAAAAACATCGTATCGGCAATGTGTTACAGTGGATGTTCGCAAATGCGCCACAGTTCCTTCTGTGGTCTCGCAGAGGGTCCAAAAAAGCCGTTTCATCATAGTCAGTTGGCGACCACCGCGCCCTTCAACAGAGGAATCTAGGTCCAACCGTTTCGACTCTGCGGTTGACGGTGCGAAACCAAACCGCGGCGTGACTGGTCTCATGGGATAGGTGAACTCTAGGCATTCAGAAGTGACGCCGTGTTGATCGGATCCCAAAAGAAGATACCATCCTCGGAGATCACGCCCCGCCGGGTGTGGGAGGATCGGCGGCATTTTCTGGCTTATTCCTCGGCGGGGCTCCTCGGTCTCGCTTCCAGTGTATTCTGGGGGGCGTCGCCGCCAGGCACGCGGGGGGCGAAAATCCCTGGTCTGCTCAAGGGCCAGTTTAGCAGCGGGGAATCACCCACGCCCTACGAGGACGTGACGCGCTACAACAACTTCGTGGAGTTCGGTGCCGACAAGCGAGATCCTGCGCTGCGGGCCGGTTCGCTCCGAACACGCCCCTGGACGCTTCGGGTGGAGGGGGAGTGCGACAAACCGGGGGACATCGGGATCGAGGACATACTCTCGGGGTTTGCGCAGGAGGAAAGGATCTACCGCCTGCGCTGCGTGGAGGCTTGGGCCATGGTGATTCCCTGGGTGGGGTTTCCCTTGGGAGACCTGCTCAAGCGCTTCGGACCCACCGCCAAGGCCAAGTACGTAGCGTTCGAAACCCTGCAGGATTCGGAGCAGATGCCGGGTCAGCGCCGCGCATCCCTCCGCTGGCCCTATGTGGAGGGCCTGCGGATCGATGAGGCCATGCACCCTATCACCCTGATTGCGACGGGCCTGTATGGGGAGGAACTCCCGAATCAGAGTGGTGCCCCCCTGCGACTCGTTGTCCCCTGGAAGTACGGCTTTAAGAGCATCAAGTCCATCGTGGGTATCCGGTTTACGCAGAATCAGCCGGCGACGACCTGGAACCGTCTGCAGCCCGAAGAGTACGGTTTCTACGCCAACGTCAACCCCGATGTGGAGCATCCGCGCTGGAGTCAGCGTTATCACCGGATGATCGGAGAAGGTTGGTTGTCCCGCAAGCGAAAGACCGAGCTGTTCAACGGGTACGCCGACGAGGTTGGCAGCCTCTACAGCGGCATGGATCTTAAGAGGTTCTACTGAGCCGTGCCCGGGGCTCGCGCGGTGGAGGATCGCGTCATCCTGTGGCTGAAGGCGGCGGTATTCCTCGTGGCGCTCTCTCCGGGACTGTGGTTGTTCTGGCTCGGATGGCGGGATGAACTCGGTGCCAATCCGGTGGAGGCACTAAGTCGCGGGACTGGGGAGTGGACCCTGCGGTTACTGCTGGCCACCCTTGCCGTGTCGCCCCTGCGACGGCTCACGGGTTGGACGGTACTGCTTCGGTATCGGCGCATGCTTGGGCTATTCGCCTTTTTTTATGGCTGCCTGCATGTACTGACCTATGTCGTCCTGGACCAATGGTTCGACGGGGCCGCGATGCTAGACGACATAGTGAAGCGGCCCTACCTCACGGCGGGGATGACGGCCTTTTTGCTCCTGGTTCCGCTGGCTACTACCTCCACCCGCGGGATGATGCTGCGGCTGGGCCGGCGCTGGCGAGCGCTGCACCGTCTGATATACCCGGCCGCGATGCTCGGGGTGGTCCACTTCCTCTGGCAGGCCAAGATCGATACCACGGAAGCCCTGGTTTATGCGCTCCTGCTGGCCCTACTATTGGCGATGCGGCTGCCTTGGCTGATCTCCCCTGTGCTCGCGGGTGGTTGCCCGCCGACGCGGCCGGAACGAACCCATCAATCGGTATCTGCGATACGCTCACCGTAGCGTAGCCCAGCGCGGACCAGATTGGCGCGTACCTGGCCGTAGTGCCGGCCGGTGGCCCGCAGGAGGTTTCTCGCGAGCTCCCGTTGGGTTTGATCCGCTTGGGGGCATCTGGGTGGAGGCTCCGGGAACCCAGCGGCTCGTGCAAAGCGCCCGAGCGCACCCTCGGCAAGGTAACCGAGGGGGCGAATGATTCGGGGACGTCCGCCAAAGTAGTTGCGAACGGGTGCCAGGGACTCGACTCGACCGTGAAAGCAAAGATTGAGGAGGGTGGTTTGGGCGAGGTCATCGGCATGGTGACCGTACGCCAGGGCGCTGCACCCCATCTCCGCTGCGGCCCCGAACAGGGTGCGGCGTCGGTTCCAGGTACAACGCTGGCAGCCGAACGGAGGGGATTCCCCCGGCTTCTGAAACGTCTCCGCCATGCGGTAGATGCATCCCTGCTCGCGCTGCCAGGACTCCAGGAGCGGATGTGCGGGTGTCTCGCGGCCGCGGGCATCGGCCGGACATGGATTGCCACCAGGTCGTAGGGGTCGCGACTCGTGCCGCGGCGCCAGTCCAACAGGCGCAGGAGGCTCAAGCTGTCCTTTCCGCCGGACACCGCGACCGCAATCCGCTCGCCCGGGCGGATCATCTGGTACGCGTAGATCGCGCGGTTTACCTCTTTGAGTAACCAGTAAGCGATGCTGCGGCGGGGGTCCTGGCTGGTCACCGGGGAGCCTCTCCCGTGTGGGTGGCGAGGGACTGGGCCCAGTCGAGGACGGCGCGCAGGCGGTCGTTGAGCCGCAGCCTGGCTTGGGGATAGCTCAGCCAGCGGAACTCATGGTGCTCTGGTCGGCCGAGCTCTGGATTGATGGGTAGGGCCACCTCGCCGGCCGGGGACTCGGCGAGGTAATAGCGTGCCACCTTGCCCTTGCCGTAGGCCGCGGTCTCGTGGAACCGCTCCCCCCAGGGGAACTGGAGGTCACGGAGGCTGGTTTCCTCGGTGACCTCGCGAATCGCAGTCTGCAAGGCGGGCTCCCCAGGCTCCGCCTCTCCCTTGGGGAAATCCCAGTAGCCGTAGCAGCGCAGGAGCAGATAGCGTGGCTCCCCCAACTGATGACGTAGCACGACAACCCCCGCCGAGCGTTTGGGCGCTGACACGACTTTGGCTGGCCGAGGGGATTTTTGGCGCCTAGGCGACGTCTCCCAAGTGCCCGCGGCGGGTCATCAGATCGATGATCATCTCGGTGAGGACAAGTTCCATCGCGTACATCATCTTGCCGCCAGGAATTGCCAGGGTGTTGAAGCCGGTGATGGTAGCCCCTTCGATGAGCCCCTTGAGGTTGATCTTGTACTCCACCGAAGGCTTGTGCTTGAGGAAATGGATCAGAACCAGACTCTGATCCGCGGTTGGAATACTGCGCACCATGAAGGGGTCAGAGGTATCGACCAACGGGACGCGCTGGAAGTTGATGTGGGTTTTGGAGAACTGGGGCACGATGTAGTGCATGTAGTCGTACATGCGCCGGTAGATGGTATCCATCACCGCCCCTGGCTGGTAGCCCCGCTCCTGGGTGTCGCGGTTGATCTTCTGGATCCACTCCAGGTTGATGGTGGGACAGACACCGATCAGGAGGTCCACCTCCTTCGCCATGTCGATCTCTTCGGTGATCACCCCGCCGTGCAACCCCTCGTAGAACAAGAGGTCGGTGCCGGTCGGTACGGGCTCCCACTCGGTGAAGGTGCCCGGTGCACCGCCGTAGAGGGCCGCCTCTTCCTCATCGTGGATATAGTGGCGGTGCATGCCGCTACCGTTCTCACCGTAACTACGAAACAGCTCCAACTGCTTGTCGAAGACGTTGCCGTCGGGGCCGAAGTGGCTCAGGTTCCGCCCTTCCTTCATGGCCTTGGGAACTTCTTTGCGCATGTCCTTGCGATCGTAGCGATGAAAGCTATCCCCCTCGATGAAGGCCGCGCGTGCGCCAACCCGATCAAAAATATGCTCCAACGCGCGCTTGACAGTGCTGGTGCCGGCCCCCGATGATCCGGTGACCGCCACGATGGGGTGTTTTCTCGACATATCGCAGTCTCCTCGTTCCAGCTCGTTGTTGCGGTTCGAAGGGGAGGCCCTTCCCCGCGGCCCCGATTGTGGGACTTGTCAGCGGGAATTTCCATGTGCACCCGGCCCAGGCATGACGCGCTGCGATCGACCCCGGGTTGGCTCTGGCGCGTTCCGCGGCATGCAGGCAGCCCTCGATCGCCGCAAGTGCCGGACCAAGCGGCACTTCGCTGCGGGTCCTATAATCTCCGGGGCCTAGCCCCGTAACGCGACCTTCCGGAGACCGCAACATGCAGGTTCATCCCCTCGATCAATGGCAGCATGAGCACGCCTTCAACCTCGACGCTCAGGAAGGCGAGCGGCGCACGCGGCTGGTGGTGATCCTCACCGCCGTCACCATGCTGGTGGAGGTCGCCGCCGGGTTCCTCACCGGCTCCATGGCGCTGTTGGCGGACGGGTGGCACATGGGCACCCACGTGGCCGCGTTGACCATTGCCGTCTTCGCCTACCGCTATGCCCGTCGCCACGCCAATAACCCCCAGTTCAGCTTCGGGACCGGGAAGGTGGGTGCCTTGGGCGGTTTTGCCAGCGCCGTGGCCTTGGCGGTGGTGGCGTTGATGATGGGGATGGAATCGATGGGGCGCCTGCTCTCACCGGAGGTCATCTATTTCGACCAGGCGATTCTGGTCGCGGTCATAGGACTCATCGTCAACCTGGTGAGTGCCCGGATGCTGCACGGGGCCGAAGGTCACGCCGAGCATGGGCATCACGACGACCAGGACGACCACGATCATGACGATCACGACCATGATCACCCCCATGACCACGCACACCATCATGATCACAACCTGCGTGCGGCCTATTTCCACGTGCTGGCGGATGCCCTGACCTCGGTGTTGGCCATCATCGCGCTGGTGGCGGGCAAGCTGCTCGGGTGGGTGTGGATGGATGCGATGATGGGCCTGGTGGGAGCGGTGCTGATCACCCGCTGGGGCTACGGCCTGGTGCGGGAAACCAGCGGCATCCTGCTCGACTCGATCCCGGACGCCAAGGTGCTCGGGGAGATCCGCCAGGCCATCGAGTCGGACCGCGACAACCAGATTGCCGATCTTCACCTCTGGCGCCTCGGCCCGCGCGATTATGGGGCCATCATCTCGCTGGTGACCCACCATCCCCACGACGCCCAGCACTATAAACATCTGCTCAGCCACGTTCCGCACCTGGGGCATCTCACCGTCGAGGTCAACCGCTGCCAAGAGACCTCCTGCATGAGCGGGGTCAGTTCGGCCTAGGCTCGGTACAGGAACTGAGAAGCGCTGACGCATCGAATGAACGGTTGGTACGCGCTTGGTAGAAGCCGTGAACCTGACCTCGGACCGCCTGCGCATCTACGCCGCCATTCTGGTTATGGGCGTATTCGCCCAGATCAGCCAGGCCATTCTGATCCGCGAAGGCCTGGTCGTTTTCTACGGCAACGAGATCAGCCTGGGGGCCTTCTTCGGCAGTTGGTTACTCTGGCTCGCGTTAGGGTCAGTCTCCGTGCTCTGGCTCGGTGGGCGCCCCTGGGTGCAGCAGCCGCTGCCTCTGCTCCGCTGGCTGCTGCTCGCCCTGCCGTTGGTCGTCATGGGCCAGGTGATGGCCCTGCGCTCGGTGCGGGGGTTGCTGCATATCTCCTCTGCCGAGTTCGTTCCCCTCGGCGAGCTGTTTCTCAGCCTGTTCCTGATCACGATCCCCGGTAGCTTCCTGCTGGGGATCGCCTTTCCGCTCGCCTGTCGGGCACTGACCAACCTACGCGGTGTCGGCTCGGGCTCGCGAGTGGTGGGGGAAGTGTCTCGCCTGTATGCGGTCGACTCCCTTGGCGCGCTCGTCGGCGGTGTGTTGTTTACCTTTGTCTTAGTCGCCTGGCTGGGTCTCACTCAAACGCTGGCGGTATCGCTGGTGGCCCTTGGTCTGAGTGCCTGGCTCTTGCCGATGCGCGGGAACCCTTGGCTCGGCACCTTAGCGATCCTGGTGGCAGTGCTTGGGGGGCTGGCTATCCTGGTGACTTCCCTCGGTGAGGAGGCGGAGTGGCACCTTGAGCGCCTGCGCTTTGCCAGGCTGCAGCCGGGGCTAGAGTTGCTGGAGGCGGTGTCGACCCGTTACGGCCATGTGGCGGTGGCCAAGGTGGGCGAGCAGTATTCGGTGGTGCGCGACGGCCGCA
>JAEHCY010000195.1 GCA_016880695.1 Chromatiaceae bacterium
GAAATAGCCGCTGGAGATGAAGATGGGCCGATTCTCGGCGCGCGCCCGCTCGAGCACCGCCCGCGACCAGTCCTGCCAGGCGACCGGGTCGGCCGCATGCATCGCCAGGTAGGGGGACGGGTGGTCGTGCAGGGCATTGCTCAGGGGCGAGGCCTCTTCGGCACCCGCCACCGTAGCGGCGAGCCATCCGAACAGGACTGCGAGTGCCGAGAGGCCCTGGGGGCGGGCGGGTCCGACCGCCCCGCTAGGGGGCATCCAGTTGTTCCAGGATGTTTCTCGCCACCCGCCGCTGGTCCTCGTTCCCCTCCTCGAGCACCTGGTAGAGCAGACGCCGGGCGCCGGACTCATCGCCGCGGTTGCGCAGCTGGCCAATGCGGTGGAGCTTGGCCTCGACGGGGTCGGCGCTCGCAGGCTCGGGGCTCGGCGCAGCGGGCTTCGTCTCGACCTGCTCGGCGGCCTCGATGGCCGCCAGCTCCGCTTCCATCTCGGCGGGGGTCATGGGCACGAAGCGTTCCGGATCGAAGGGGTCTCCCCCGGAGATGTCGGCCCCCACCACCAGCCCCTCGCCGGCGGTGGGCGATGCCGAGCGGGAGGGGGCCGGAGCCGCCGCTGCGCCGACCCCAGCGGGCGCAACCGCGGGCTCCGCGTCCTCGGTCTCCGCACCCTCTTCTTCCGCGGCCTCGCGCCGACGCACCAGGATACGGGCGAAGAACACCCCCGCCTCGAACAGCAACCACATGGGTACCGCCAACAGGGTCTGGGAGAACACGTCCGGCGGGGTCAGGAACATGCCGATCACGAAGGCCCCCACGATGATATAGGGTCGCTGCGCGACCAGGCTCTCGGGCGTCACCACACCCATCCACACCAAAAGGATGGTAGCAATGGGGACCTCGAAGGCGATGCCAAAGGCGAAGAACAGGGTGAGGACGAAACTGAGGTAATGGGAGATGTCGGTCATCACCGCCACCCCCTCGGGGGCGGTGCTGGTAAAGAAGGCGAAGATCAGGGGAAAGACCACGAAGTAGGCGAACAGCATCCCCAGATAGAACAGGATCACGCTAGAGACCAGGAGCGGTACCGCCAGCGTCTTCTCGTGCCGATACAGTCCGGGTGCGACGAAGCCCCAGAACTGGTGGAGGATGTAGGGCATGGCCACAAACACCGCCGCTACCAAGACCAGCTTGAAGGGGATGAGAAACGGCGAGGCCACCTCGGTGGCGATCATGCTCGACCCCTGCGGCAGGTGCGCCATCAGGGGGGTGGCAACGAAGGTGTAGATGCTGTTGGTGAACGGGAACAGGCAGAGAAACACCACGAACACCGCCACCACCATCCGCAAGAGGCGGTCGCGCAGCTCGATCAGATGGGAGATGAATGGCTGCTCGAGATCGGGCTCGCCGTTTGAATCCGATGCAGCCATCTTCAGCGCCGTGGCTACTCGGACTTGCTAGCGGTCTGGGCGTCGCGCAGCGCGGACTCGGTCTTGTTTCCGGTATCGCGGAGGCGTTCGCGGGTATCCTCGTCGAGGAGCTTCTCCAGCGGATTGCTCATGGCCTGCTTCTCGAGGATCTGTTTGAGCTCCTCGGCCTTGATCTCCTGGTCGATCTCGGATTTCACCGTGGCGAGAAAGCGCCGTGCCCGCCCCAGCCACATCCCGGAGACCCGGGCCAGGCGGGGCAGCCGCTCGGGGCCCACCACGAGCAGCGCGATGAGGGCGACCAGCACCAGCTCCCAGAAGCCGACGTCGAACATGATCCCTTAGCCGCAGCTCAGGCTAGAGTCACCGGAGAGGTGGGGATGCTCACACCTTGGGCTTGTCCTGCTCGCGGTGCGCCTCGCCCTCGATGATCCGCTTGACCTCGCCGGGCTCCGGCGCCTTCGGCTCCTCCGCCTCCTTGTCGGTCTTTTCGCCCTCGCTCAGGGCGTTGCGAAAACCCTTCACCGCATTGCCGATATCGGTGCCCAGCGTACGCAGGCGTTTGGTGCCAAAGAGCAGGAGCACGATGGCGAGAATGATGAGCAACTGCCAGATACTGACGCCGCTGAAACCCATGGGATCCTCCGTTGTCAGGCCCGACACGCCCCTGGTCCGAGGGCCGCGGCCCGAGCTCTGCTGAAAAAACCTCTGCACAGGAATGCGCAATGGCGAACTGGGAAAGGTCGGTGACGACCGCATTTTGCCTGTCCGCCGCCACCGCCTACCTAGAGGGGGTGATGATAGCGCACATTGACGGCCTGCGCAGGCTCCGCCACGGGCCGCCACGGGCGCTTCGCCACGGGCCGCAACGGGCTAATCGCCGCGCCGGCGCTTCTCATCCAAACCCGAGAGACCGACGCGCCGCCCAAGCTCCGCGAGCACCGCCTCGGGACCCAGCCCCTGATGGGCCAGGAGCACCAGGCTGTGGAACCACAGGTCCGCCACCTCGGAGACGATCCGCTCGGGCTGCCCGTCCTTGGCCGCCATCACCGTCTCGGTGGCCTCCTCGCCGATTTTCTTCAGGATGGCGTCGAGACCCTTGTCGTAGAGGCGGGCCACATAGGAGGACTCGGGATCAGCCCCCTTGCGTGACTCCAGTACCTGTGCCAGCCGCCCGAGAGTGTCCTCCACGCCGCCCAGCCTTCTCAGCGCTTGCCGTAGATGGCATCGGGGTCCTTGAGGACGGGGTCCACCGCGACCCATTGCTCGCCCTGGAGTTCCCGGAAGAAGCAGTTGTGACGGCCGGTATGACAGGCGATGCCGCCTCTCTGCTCCACCGCCAGCAGCAGCACATCGGCATCGCAGTCGAGGCGGATCGCATGCACCACCTGCTGGTGCCCGGACTCCTCGCCCTTGTGCCAGAGCTTCTGACGGGAGCGCGACCAGTACACCGCATGGCCGGTCTCTCGGGTCAGACGCAGGGATTCTCGGTTCATCCAGGCCACCATCAGGACCTTGCCGGTGCCTACCTCCTGGGCAATCGCCGGCGCCAGGCCCCGGTCGTCCCATTTCACCGCATCGAGCCACTCGCTCACAGCCGCACCTCCACCCCCCGCTCGGCCATATACCGCTTGGCCTCGCCCACGCTGTACTCACAAAAATGAAAGATGCTCGCCGCCAGCACCGCGTCCGCCAACCCTTGCTGGACGCCCTCCACCAGATGCTGGAGGTTCCCCACACCGCCCGAAGCAATCACCGGGATGGGCACGGCTTGGGCGATGGCCCGGGTCAGCCCGAGATCGAAGCCAACCTTGGTGCCGTCGCGGTCCATGCTGGTCAGCAGAATCTCGCCGGCGCCGTAATCGGCCATGCGCCGGGCCCAGGCCACCGCGTCGATGCCGGTGGGACGGCGCCCACCATGGGTGAATACCTCCCAACGCGGGGGCTCGCCCGGTCCGCTGACCGCCTTGGCGTCGATGGCCACCACGATACACTGGGAACCGAAACGGGCACTGGCCTCGCGCACGAACTCCGGGTTGAATACCGCTGCGGTGTTGATGGCCACCTTGTCCGCGCCGGCGTTGAGCATCCGCCGTACATCCTCGAGCGTGCGGATACCGCCCCCCACCGTGAGCGGGATGAACACCTCGCTCGCCACCCGCTCCACCACGTGCACCATCGTCTCGCGCTCGTCGGAGCTGGCGGTGATATCGAGAAAGGTAATCTCGTCGGCCCCCTCCTGGTTGTAGCGCCGGGCCACCTCGACGGGGTCCCCGGCATCGCGGATATCCACGAAGCGGACGCCCTTGACCACCCGGCCGGCGTCCACGTCGAGACAGGGGATGATACGTTTTGCCAGCATGCCTCTGTGTCCCCCCGCGAGCGGATAGGCCGTGCCTCAGCCGGCGAGCGCAACGCCATCCGCCAGCCGTTGGCCGGCGGCGAAATCGAGCGTCCCTTCGTAGATGGCCCGCCCGGTGATGGCCCCCACCACCCCCTTGCCCTCGATCGCGCAGAGCGCGCGCACGTCCTCGAGGTGGGTGATGCCGCCGGAGGCGATCACCGGGATACCGATGGCCGCCGCCAGGTTGGCCGTGGCCTCCAGGTTGGGGCCGGTAAGCATGCCATCGCGGCCGATGTCGGTGTAAACAATCGCCGCCACCCCGTCCGCCTCGAAGCGCCGGGCGAGATCCTCCACCCGATGCTCGGTGAGGGTGGCCCAGCCGTCGATGGCCACCCGCCCGTCCTTGGCATCCAGCCCGACGATTAGGTGGCCGGGAAACCGGCGGCAGGCGCGGGTGACCAGCTCGGGCTCGCGCACCGCCTGGGTGCCGATGATGGCGTAGCACACCCCGGCCTCCAGGTAGGCATCGATGGTGGCCTCATCGCGAATGCCACCACCCACCTGGATCGGCAGTTCAGGAAACCGTGCCGCAATCGCGCGGATCACGCCGGCATTTACCGGCCGACCGGCAAAGGCCCCGTTGAGGTCCACCAGGTGGAGGCGGCGGGCCCCCTCGGCCACCCAGCGCGCCGCCATCTCCACCGGATTATCGGAGAACACCGTCGCGTCATCCATCCGGCCCTGGCGCAGGCGCACACAGCGGCCGTCCTTGAGGTCGATGGCGGGGATCAGGAGCACAAGGGAACCTCCCTGGACCGCCCCTCAGGGCTTCCAGCGCACAAAATTCCCCAGCAGTCGGAGCCCCTGGTCGGCGCTCTTCTCTGGGTGAAACTGGGTCGCGAACAGGTTGTCGTGGGCCAGGACGCTGGTGAAGTTGACCCCATAATCGGTGCTCCCGGCCACCAGTGACGGATCCTGGGGCACCACGAAATAGCTGTGAACGAAATAAAACCGGCTGCCCTCGGGGATGCCTGCCCACAGGGGATGGAGCTGCACCTGTTGCACCCGATTCCAACCCATGTGGGGGATCTTGAGCGGCACCCCGTTCAGGCTCATGGGCGAGGGAAACCGCACCACCTGACCGGGTAGCAAACCGAGCAGGGCGGTGCCGCCGTTCTCCTCGCTGGCCTCCATCAGCACCTGCAGCCCCATGCAGATGCCCAGGAACGGCTTGCGCCGCGCCGCCTCCAGGATCGCCTGGTTGAGATGATGCTCGGAGATGGCGGCCATGCAGTCCCGCGCCGCCCCCTGGCCCGGAAACACCACCCGGTCGGCCGCGAGGATAGTCTCGGGGCGATCGGTCACCACCACTGCGTCACCCGGCTCGAGCAGGTGCTCGATGGCCTTGGCCACCGAGCGCAGGTTGCTCATGCCATAGTCGATGACCGCGATGCGCTCGCCCACGTCGCCCGCCGACCTAGAGGCTGCCCTTGGTGGAGGGGGTAATCCCCGCCATGCGCGGATCGGGCTCGAGCGCCATGCGCAGGGCCCGGCCAAAGGCCTTGAATAGCGTCTCGGCCTGGTGGTGGGCATTGTGCCCCTTGAGATTGTCGAGGTGCAGGGTGATGGCGGCGTGGTTTACCAGCCCCTGGAAGAATTCCCGCAGCAGGTCCACGTCGAGCTCACCGATCCGCGCCCGGACATACTCCACCCGGTAGTCCAGACCGGGGCGACCCGAGAGATCCACCACCACCCGCGAGAGGGCCTCGTCCAGGGGCACATAGGCATGACCGTAGCGGCGGAGTCCCCGTTTGTCGCCCATCGCCTGGGCGAGGGCCTGGCCCAGGGTGATACCCACATC
The DNA here is from genome assembly GCA_016880695.1 of Chromatiaceae bacterium. GTDB lineage: Bacteria > Pseudomonadota > Gammaproteobacteria > Chromatiales > Chromatiaceae > JAEHCY01. The sequence continues at coordinate 5,626 of JAEHCY010000195.1, forward strand.
CTCCACCGTGTGGTGGGCATCGATGTGCAGATCGCCCTCGGCGCGGATCTCCAGATCGATGAGGCCGTGACGGGCCACCTGATCGAGCAGGTGATCGAGGAAGGGGACTCCGGTGGCAAGGCTTGCGCGCCCGCTGCCATCGAGGTTCACCACCACCTCGATACGGGTCTCAAGGGTGTTGCGCGAGACGCGGGCGGTGCGCGGGGCCAGGGGTGTGCTCACAAGCATCCGAGGGTCAGGGGCCAAGACCGGGGCATTGTATGCGAGAACCGGGGCGTTGTCAGACACCCCGAGCCGCGGTCCACCTCAGGTCTCGAGCCAGAAGGTAACCGGCCCCTCATTGGTCAGGCCCACCCGCATGTCGGCACCGAACACCCCGGTGGCCACCGGCGCGTGGACCCTGCGGGCACTGGCGACCAGGAACTCGAACAGAAGCTGACCCTCCGCCGGGGGTGCCGCGGCGGTGAAGCTCGCCCGGGTACCCTTTTTGGTGTCGGCCGCAAGGGTGAACTGGGGCACCAACAAGAGCCCCCCGCCCCTGTCGCGCAGACTCAGGCTCATGCGCCCCTCGCCATCGGAAAACACCCGATAGCCGAGCAGGCGCTCGAGCAGACGCTCGGCGCGGGCCTCGGTATCGCCCCGTTGTACCCCCACCAGCACCAGCAGACCGGCGCCGATGGCGCCGACCTCCGCCCCGCCCACCTCGACCCGGGCACTGGAGACCCGCTGCAGCAGCCCGATCACCCGAGCTCGGCCGCAAAACGATCGGTAGCCGCGACCAGCGCGCCCAGAATCCCCGGCTCCGAGGCCGCATGGCCGGCGTCGGGGATCACCTGCAGCTCGCTGCCCGGCCAGGCCCGGTGCAGCTCCCAGGCGGAGCGCAGGGGGCAGATGAGGTCATAGCGGCCCTGCACGATGACCCCCGGGAGGGCGGCGAGACGCCCGGCATCGCGCAGCAACTGGTTGGGCTTCAGGAACGCCTGACGCCGAAAGTAATGGCACTCGATGCGGGCGATGCTCAGGGCGCGGAACGGATCGGAGAAAAATCCGACGATAGCCGGATTGGGGAGCAGGCTCGCGGTACGGCCCTCCCACACTGACCAGGCCTTGGCCGCCGCCATGCGCGCGAGCTCGTCCGCACCTGTGAGCCGACGGTAATAGGCGCCGACGAGGTCGGCCCGCTCGACCTCGGGGATCGGGGCAAGGAACTCCTCCCAGTAATCGGGAAACACCCAGCTTGCCCCTTCCTGGTAGAACCAGCGGATCTCCGCCTCGCGGCACAGGAAGATGCCCCGTACCACCAGGGCCAGCACGCGCTCGGGATGGGCCTGGGCGTAGGTCAGCGCCAGGGTGGAGCCCCAGGAGCCACCGAAGACCAGCCACCGATCGATCCCCAGATGCACCCGCAGCGCCTCGATATCCGCCACTAGGTGGTCGGTAGTGTTGCGCGCGAGCTCGGCGTGGGGCGTGGACCGGCCGCTCCCCCGCTGATCGAAGAGCACAATACGGTAGCGTCGCGGGTCGAACAACCGCCGGTGATAGGCCTCACAACCCGCGCCGGGACCCCCGTGCAGAAAAAGCGCTGGCAAACCCCGTGGATTCCCGCACTCCTCAAGATAGAGCAGGTGGGGTGAATCGACCGGGACCCGGTGGGTCGCGTAGGGCTCGATGGGTGGGTAGAGCTCGGCCATGATCGGTATTTATGAGGATTCAGTCACATTCGTCGCCGTCGGACGTCAGGATCTTCCTACAACATTTTCAAAATCGGCTGATATCAATCCGCACCCCCCTCTGCCATTCTCAAGCCGTCGCCGTAGAGGAATCTAGGACGGAGCTACGGGAACCGGAAACCTCGGACAGCATTCGCCCCCCGCCAACCAAGCTCGATGACATGCCCCGCTCGCGGGGAACGCGGCGGGGTTTTTTATTGTTCGCGGGAGGCCCGCTTGCGCTCATGTTCCTTGAGGTGGCGCTTGCGGATGCGCACCGCCGTGGGCGTGACCTCCACCAGCTCGTCATCCTCGATGAACTCCAACGCCTGCTCCAGGGACAACAGCAGCGCCGGGGTGAGCAGGATATTCTCGTCCTTAGCGGCGGCGCGGATGTTGGTGAGCTGCTTGCCTTTGAGCGGATTCACCGTGAGGTCGTTGTCGCGGGAATGGATGCCCACCACCTGCCCCTCGTAGACCTCCTCCCCCGGCCGCGCCAGAAGCCGGCCCCGTTCCTGGAGGTTGAATAGCGCATAGCCCAGGGCCTTGCCGGTGGCATTGGAGATCATCACCCCGTTCTTGCGCCGGCCGATCCCCCCGGCCTGGGCCGGTCCGTAGTGGTCGAAGATGTGGTAGAGGAGCCCGGTGCCCGAGGTCATGGTCAGGTAATCGGTCTGAAAACCGATCAACCCGCGGGAGGGAATCACGTAGTCGAGACGCACCCGGCCCCGGCCGTCGGACTGCATGTCGCGCAGCTCGCCCCGGCGGGTGCCCAGGGCCTCCATGACCGCCCCCTGAAAGGCCTCCTCCAGATCCACCACCACCTGCTCGTAGGGCTCGCAGATCTCGCCCTCGATCTCCCTGAAGATGACCTCCGGGCGGGAGACGGCCAGCTCATAGCCCTCGCGGCGCATGTTCTCGATCAGGATCGAGAGGTGCAGCTCGCCACGACCCGACACCTTGAACTTCTCCGGGTCGTTGCCCTCCTCGACCCCCAGGGCCACGTTGTGGATCAGCTCCCGCTCGAGTCGCTCCTTCAACTGGCGGGAGGTGAGATATTTCCCGTCCCGGCCCGAGAAGGGCGAGGTGTTGACCTGAAAGGTCATGCTGACCGTGGGCTCGTCCACCGCCAGCGGTGGCATGGCCTCGGGGACCTCGGGGTCACAGAGGGTATCGGAGACGTTCGGTGCCTCGATTCCGGTGAGGGCGACGATGTCCCCCGCCCCGGCCTCCTCTACCTCCACCCGCTGCAGCCCGAGAAACCCGAACACCTGCCCGATGCGCCCCCGATGGGAATCGCCGTCGCGCTTGATCAGCACCACCGGCTGGTTGCGGCGCACCCGGCCGCGGGTGATGCGGCCGATGGCAATGGCACCCACGTAGCTCGAGTAATCCAGGGTGGAGACCTGCAACTGCAACGGGCCCTCGGGATCCACCGGTGGGGGCGGACAGTGGGCCACAATGGTCTCGAGCAGCGGGGTCATATCGCCCGCGCGGACCCCCTCGCCCAGTCCCGCGTAACCCTGCAGGGCGGAAGCGTAGACGATGGGGAAATCGAGCTGGGCCTCGGAGGCACCCAAACGATCGAACAGGTCGAAGGTCTGATCGATCACCCAGCCGGGGCGCGCGCCCTCGCGGTCGATCTTGTTGACCACCACGATGGGCCGCAGCCCGTGGGCAAATGCCTTCTGGGTGACGAAACGGGTCTGCGGCATGGGCCCATCGACGGCGTCCACCAGGAGCAGCACCGAGTCCACCATGGAGAGCACCCGCTCGACCTCACCGCCGAAATCCGCATGACCGGGGGTGTCGACGATGTTGATCCGGTAGTCGCCCCAGCGGATGGCGGTGTTCTTCGAGAGGATGGTGATGCCGCGCTCCCGTTCCAGATCGTTGGAGTCGAGCATGCGCTCGACCGGGACGAAGCGTTCGCCGAGGGTCCCCGTCTGCTGCAGCAGCCGATCCACCAGGGTGGTCTTGCCGTGGTCCACATGGGCGATGATAGCGATGTTACGAAGCTTCTCGACCACCTTGGGTTCCTGAGTGTAAAACTTACTAAGTATACCCCGTGACCGGCCTCACAGCATCTAATCCCGGCACCCCGGAACCGGAACCACATTCCCTCTTCCTTGCGTTTTACCTTGATAAACAAGTAAATAAGATTCTTTTCTGTGGCTTGATAGGGGAAATTCTCGGCAACCTTAGACGAAACATTATTTTTCTCGATAACTCACAGCGCCTGTGGATAACTCTGTGAACAACCCCTGAGTATGGGCCCCGATGGCGCGCCACTGCTGGCCCGGGAACAAATCGGCCAATTTTTTTCCAACAAAAAATTTTTGTCGTGAATCAATCAGTTAGTAGAAAATGGCCGGGGCGTTCCGGCCCTCAGCACTCGCCTCCCAACGCCACCACGACTACCGAAGGCGACATGTGTACAGATGGCGGCGGCGCGCACCCCCAGAGCCACCCGATAGGGTACCCAGCCACTTCGGTCGCCCGGCCCTGGGGGGTCGGAGCATTGCGCCCGGCCTCCACCCCGCCCTCCCCCATAGTGCGGCGCAGCATTGGAATAGCCAAGCGAGTCAAGGGACTAGCCCCTAGATGTTCCCTTGCGTTGGGAGGGGAAACGCGTCAGGATAAAACCCTGCCCCGCCGCGCTTGCAGCCCGGGAGCAGCCGATTACCAAGGTGATTCGCGCATCTCTCCGCTTCGGGTTCCGAGTCGGGACGGGGAACAGGAGAACCGCGCCCAGAGCCGACAAGGAGGCGTCCTTCGGCCCAGGGCCGACTCCCAACCGCCCGCGCCGTTGGCCGGAGGTGAACGCCGATCGCCGAAAACCATTGGGGGCCCGCCGCCCCCCCACGAGGACCTGGACGCAGCACCCACGACATGACCCCCGCAGACCTCAACGTCGTCCGCGATCACATCAGCTCGCGCATCATCGGTCAGAAACGGTTCGTCGACAGCATGCTCATCGCGCTCCTGAGCAACGGCCACCTGCTGGTCGAGGGCATGCCCGGGCTAGCCAAGACCACCGCCGTCAAAGCCCTGGCCGAGGCGCTGGAAGGTGACTTCCACCGCATCCAGTTCACCCCGGACCTGCTGCCCTCGGACCTGATCGGCACCGACATCTACCGCCACGAGAAGGGTGAGTTCGAGTTCCGGCCCGGCCCCCTGTTTCACAACGTCCTGCTGGCCGACGAGGTCAACCGGGCCCCGGCGAAGGTGCAATCCGCCCTGCTCGAGTCCATGGCCGAGCGACAGATCACCGTGGGTCAGCGGACCTACCCCCTGCCCCAGCTCTTCATGGTCCTGGCAACCCAGAACCCGGTAGAGCAGGAAGGAACCTATCACCTCCCCGAGGCCCAGCTCGACCGCTTCCTGATGCAGGCGGTGGTGGACTACCCCAGCCGGGAGGAGGAGTTGCTGATCCTCGATCTCGACAGCCAGCAGCAGAAGACCCACTACACCCCCCCCACCAAGCGGCTGTCCCAGTCGGAGCTGTTCGCCATGCGCCGCGCGGTGGCCAACCTCTACCTCGACCCCAAGCTCAACCACTACATCGTCGACCTGGTCCATGCCACCCGCAACCCCAAGATCTACGACCCGGACCTGGCGCGTTGGTGCCGCTTCGGCGCCTCCCCGCGGGCGAGCATCGGGCTCGCGCGCTGCGCCCGCGCCCGCGCCTGGCTCGACGGGGACGATTTCGTCGCCCCGCACCACATCCAGGCGGTCGCCACCGAGATCCTGCGCCACCGGCTGCTCCTGACCTTTGAGGCCGAGGCCGAGGGTATCACCACCGACGACTTCATCAACCGGCTCCTGAACCTGGTGGCGATTCCCTAGAACCCTCAGAGTAGCGGCGATGGCCCTCTTCCCGCGTCTCGACGACCTACTGGAGCTCCGCCACCAGGCCCACACCCTGGGGCTGCCCTCCCGCCATCTGGTCAACTCCAGCTTCGCCGGGCTCTATGCCTCGGTGTTCCGGGGGGCGGGCATCAACTTTGAAGAGGTGCGCGAGTACCGCGAGGGCGACGACATCCGCTACATGGACTGGAAGGTGACGGCCCGGACCTTCGTGCCGCACCTCAAGGTGTACCGCGAGGAACGCGAGCGCAGCGTAGTGCTGTGCGTGGACAAGGGACCGCACATGAGCTTCGGCACCCGCCACACCTTCAAGTCGGTCCAGGCGGCCCGCGCCGCCGCACTGCTCGGCTGGGCGGCGAGCCGCCTCAACGATCGGGTGGGGGGCATGACCTTCGGCGATCCCACCACCGGAATCCAGCATTTTCGCCCCTCGCGGGGCCGCCGCGGCCTATGGCAGTTGCTGCGGGCCCTCTCCGAACCGACCGCCGCTGCGGCCAAGTCCGCGGACTCCCTGGCCGGGGCGCTGCAACGAGCGGTTCGCGGACTTCCCACCGGCTCTTTGGTGTTCGTCATCGCCGATCTCAACCGCGATGTGCACGACCTCGAGCGCACCCTGGGCAATCTCATCCAGCGCCACGCGGTGGTGCTGATCCCGGTGGACGACCCGGCGGACTGGGAGATCCCCGCCATGGGCAGCACCACCTTCACCGGCACCGATGGGGAGCTCATCGAGATCGACACCGACGATCCCGCCGCCCAGAAGGCCTACCGCGACGCCTGGCGCCACCGCCGCGACCTGCTCAGGACCGCCGCCCACGGGCTCAACATCCTGCTGCTGCCGGTGCGCACCGACGAAGACATCCACACCACCCTGATTCGCGGTCTCGAGCACCGGGCACGCCTCCGGGCACTCTGATGGACCCCTACGCCGCCCAGCTTCGCGACATCCACGGTCTGGACCCGGTCCCCTGGTGGCCCCTGGCACCGGGCTGGTGGGTGGCCGCCGGCGCCCTGATTGGGCTGGGTTGGTTGATTTGGCGTTACGGCCGCGTCATCTCGCTCATTCACTTCCCCATTCCGGTCTTCGGCGACTGGCGCTGGGACGCCGCCCGCCAGCTCCTGGAGCTGCGCCGCCGGCTCCCGCGGCAGGACTACAAGACCACCGCCGGGGAGCTCTCGGAGCTCCTGCGCCGGATCGCCATGGCGCGCCACGGGCGGGAAAGCTGTGCCGGTCTCACCGGCAGCTTCTGGCTCGAATGGCTGAGCCGACATGACCCGCAAGGGTTCGACTGGACCGAGGAGGGGGCCATGCTCCTCGATGCACCCTACGCGCCCCCCGGGAAGGCGGGTGATAACGACCGCCTGCGCCGCCTGGTGGATGCCACCCAGAACTGGCTTGCGACCCAAGAAAAGAGGCAGGATGTTCGAGTTTAACTGGCCCTGGGCCGCATTGCTGTTGCTTGCCCCGCTGCTGGCGAATCGCTTCTGGCCACGCCCGGAGGCGGCGGAGGAACGCAGCGTGGAGGGCGAACGGGTCACCCTGCTGCATCCCCACCTGGAGATCCTGCGGGCGTCCTACCGCGCCCGCGAGCCGGGCAAACCTCTGGCCACCCGGCTCTATCGGGTGATGCTCTACCTCTTCTGGGCCGCCCTGGTGGTGAGCCTGATGCAGCCGCAATGGCTCAAGCCCCATACCGAAGTCAAGACCGCCGGTTACGACCTGATGCTGTCGGTGGACGCCTCCCACTCCATGGACGCGCTGGACTTCACCGCCGAGGGGCGCCAGGTGAGTCGCATGTCGGTGGTCAAGGGGGTCATGGACCGCTTCGTCGATGCCCGCCGGGGTGACCGCGTCGGGCTGATCATCTTCGGCAGCCAGGCCTACGTGCTCTCGCCCCTGAGCGTCGACCGCCTGGCCACCCGCCAACTCCTCGACGGGGTGGTCCCGAGCATCGCCGGCTCGGGCACCGCACTGGGCGACGCCATCGCCCTGGGGGTCAAGAAGCTGCGGGAGCGCCCCCCCGGCTCCCGGGTAATGGTACTGATCGCCGACGGCGACAATACCGCCGGCAACTTCCTGCCCCTGGAATCGGCACGGCTGGCCGGCCTGCAGGGGGTGCGCATCTATGTCATCGGGGTGGGCAGCAAGGAGGCGAGCATCCCCATCCTGGAGGATGGCGCCGTCAAGTACCGCACCGACCTGACCATGGACGAAGACACCCTCCAGCAGATCGCCACCCTAAGCGGGGGCGCCTACTTCCGCGCCACCGATACCCGCGCGCTAGAGGAAATCTCCCGCCGCATCAACGAGTTGGAGAAGACCGAGGTGGAGACGCGCACGGCGCTGATTCCCCAACCCCTCTATCGCTGGCCCCTGGGGGTGGCGCTCGCCGCGCTCCTGTTCATCGGGCTGTTTCCCGAAGGCCGCAAGCGCTTCGTCAAGCGCGTCGCCAGTGCCTGATCTCGGCTTCAATTTCGCCCAACCCGCCTGGTTCTGGGCCCTGCTCGCCCTGATCCCGGTGGCGATCTGGCTGTGGCACAGCGCCCAGCGCGCCAGCCATGGTCCCATCCAGCGCTACGCCGACTCCCACCTGCTGCCGCATCTCACCGGGTCCCGGGCACTGCGCGCCACCGAGCGTTGGGGACGCTTTCTGCGCTGGTCGCTGCTGTGGGGGCTACTGATCGCCGCTATGGCGGGTCCGCGCTGGGACTTCAAGGATGTGCGCCTGTTTCACCCCGGCGATAGCCTGCTCATTCTCCTCGACATCTCCCGCTCGATGGAGGCGAACGACGTCGCCCCTTCCCGGCTGGCCCGCGCCCGCCAGGAGATCCAGGATCTGATCGAACAAAACCGTCGCCTGCGCATCGGCCTGATCGTCTTCTCCTCCGTACCCCATGTCTTGTCGCCGGTCACCGAGGACACCCAGAGCCTGCGCAACGCCCTACCCTCCCTGTCGAGCGACCTCTCGCGGCTCCAGGGCAGCCGGCTCCATGGGGCGCTCGACCGCGCCGAGATCCTGCTCAAAGGGCTGCCGGAGGACGGTGCCCGCTCGCTGCTCTTGATCTCCGACGGGGATTTCGACGAGCCCAATCTCCCAGCGCGGGTCAAGAAGCTCGCCCAAGAGCAGTCCATCCGTTTCCACGCCCTGGGTATTGGCACCAAGGAGGGGGGGGCGGTGCCAGGGCCCAGGGGCGGCCTGCTGCCCGACCGCTCAGGCCAGCCGGTGCAGTCCCGCCTCAACGAAACCCTGCTCAAGGAGCTGACTGCGGCCGGCGGCGGCATCTACCGCACCGCCGATTTCCGCGATTCGGATTCCCGGGCCATCCTCGAGGCGTCGATACAGAATCGGAACCCACCCGAGGAGGTCGATGAGAAGACCCGCGTGTGGAATGAGCGCTTCTACCTGCCGGTCATTGCAGTTGCCGCACTATTGCTCCCGGCCTTCCGCCGCGACGGCGCCCCCAAGCAATCATGAACCCGCAGCGACTCGCTCCCGTCCTGTTGGCCCTTTTCGGGGTCCTTGGCACCACCGAGGCCGGTTGGTTCACCAATCAGGAGCAGGAGGCATTTGCGGCCTTTCAGTCCGGCAACTACCGCGAAGCAGCCGATGGCTTCTCGGATGACTACCGTCGCGGCGTCGCACACTACCGGGCCGGCCGCTACCAGGAGGCGGCACAGAATTTCCGACAGGTAGAACGCGGCTCGGTCAAGACCGACGCGCTCTACAATCTCGGTAATGCCCGCTTCCAAATGGGGGACTACCCGGGCGCCGTGCAGGCCTATGAATCGGCCCTGCAGGGCGATCCGCGCCACGAGGATGCGCGCTACAACCTGGCCATCGCCCGCGCCCTGCTGGCCCAGATCGAACAACAGCAGTTTGAGAAAGAGAAGCAGGAAAAGGACAAGGCGAAACAGGAAGCCCAGAAAAAGGAAGAGCAGAAGAAGGGGGAGCCAGAGAAGCAGAAGCAGTCGAAGCAGGAGCAGCAGAAGCAGGAGCAGCAGAAGCAGGAGCAGTCCGGGGAGGGCTCCGAGAGCGAGAAGCAATCAGAGGGAAAAGGTGCCGAAGAGCGCGAGGGCAAGGAGGGCGAGCAGGAACAAAAGGAGGGTAAGGGCGGACCCACCCAGGACCAGGAGAAGGAAGGGCGAGAGCAGTCCCAGGACACCGAGGGCAAAGAAGGCCAGGAGCCCAAGGAACAGGGCACGCGCGGTAAACAGGAGCAGAAGACCGACGCCGAGGCGCGCAAACCCAAGGACACCGTCAAGGAGGAAGGCGAGAAGGGCGAGCAGACGAAGCCCGACAAGGAGGGTCAGAAGAAGGGGCAGCAGAAGACCGAGGAAGGCCAGCAAGGGGACAAACCGAGGGACAAGGAGGGTCAGAAGAAGGATCAACAGAAAACCGAGGAAGGCCAACAAGGGGACAAACCGCGGGACAAGGAGGGTCAGAAGAAGGATCAACAGAAAACCGAGGAGGGCCAGCAAGGGGACAAGCCGCGGGACAAGGAGGGAGGTAAGGACCAGGAGCGCAAAGACGCCAAGCAGGGCCAGGACCTCAAGGCCAAAGACAAGGCCGAGGGCGGCGACAAAGACGAGGGCGAGGTGGGCAAGCGCCCCGACGAGCGCCAACGCGAGCAACCCGCCGAGGGCGAACGCCCCAAGGACCAGACCGACAGCCGCGGTGACAAGGACAAGGCCCCGCGGGATCAAGCCACCGCGGGCGGTACGCGCGACTCCGCCGCCGACCGACCGCCTCGGGAGGTACCGCCCGAGGGTGGACGGGCCGATGCCATTGATCAGTTCGATCAGCTCGGCCAACAGCCCCAGTCGGCGGCCGATCAGGAGCCCGGCACGGCCCCCGCGTTCGGTGGCATACCCATGCCCGGCGCTGGTATGGCCATCCTGGAGCAACGACTCCAGCATGTGGAGGGAGACCCAGGGTTCCTCATGCGCAACCAGTTCCTGTTGGAGGAAACGGCGTACATGCGTAGCTCGGGTGGGCCAGTCGCCGAGAGCCGACCGTGGTAACCCTCGCCAGGGCGGGTGGTGGATCTCGGCCGGTACCCTGGCTGCTGGCCGGCCTCTGGGGTCTGTTTGGCATTGCCTGTGAAGCGGCCAACTATCCGGGGGTCTATGGCCCGCAGCCGCCGATGGGATGGCAGTATCGTCCCCCTGATCCCAATGCTCCCCGTGGCAGCGCCCCCGCCGCCCAGCCGAGCTGGGGGGAACCCGCCCCCAACCCCTGGGGTGCCTATCCGGGTGCCCAGCCCGGCTGGGGGAATCAGCCCTATTCGGGCTACAGCAACCAACGTCCGGCCACCCCGGTGGTGGAATCGCCTCGCCTCGAGGCGGAGATCAATAACACCCAGCCCTACGTGCAGGAGAATCTGCTACTCACCCTGCGCGTCATCAGCTCGGCCAACGTGGAGACCGCTACCCCCGAGCTCCCGGCCAGCAACGACCTGCTGTTTCAGGCGCTACGCGGACCCACAGCGCGCTCACGCAGCGGCTCCCAGGGCCGGATGGAGACCATCAACGAGTTCCTTTACGCCGTCACCCCCCTGCGCCCGGGACAGGTGGAGGTGCCGCCGATCCGGGTGACCGGCACCCAGACCGCGGGCGGTTACGGGAACAAGGCGGCGTACGACGTGAGCACGCCGAACCGCCTGCCCATGCAGGTACGGCCCGCCATGCCCTCGGTCCAACCCTGGCTACCGCTGGAGCAGCTCACCCTCAAGGCCAACTTCGACCGCCCAGAGAAGGCGGAAGAAGGCCAACCCGTCACCCTGGTGCTGGAGCTCGATGCCGTCGGCGGGACGGGCGCCCAGCTGCCAAGCCTGGAGCCGCAACTGCAGGCGGGTGATTTCCGTGTCTACCGCGAGCAGACGCTGACCGACACCAAGCTGACGGCGGACGGCACCCATCTGACGGGCACACGGACCGAATTCTTCACCCTGGTACCGCGCTCGGGCGGCCAGATGCGCCTGCCGGAGATCCGCGTTGGCTGGTGGAACGTCAAGACCGGGGCCAAGGAATACGCCGGTCTACCCATCAAGACCCTGCAGGTCGCCGGGGAGCCCAGCGCCTTTGGCCTGCGCAGCGGCTCCACGCTCATCCCGGCGGGTGCGGAAGGCTTCTGGCTTCCCATCGCGGGCCTGGTCCTGCTGGTCAGCGGTTATTGGATCGGCGTTTGGTACAAGGGCCGGCGCATCGCCGGAAGGGAACCGATCCCCCCCGCCCTGCGGGAGCACTGGAGTGGCGCCCTCGCGGCCCTCAATCGGAGCACCGGCGCCGCACTTGGGCGGCTCGATCCAAGTCGCTGGTGGCCATCCTTGGGACAACGGCTGGGGGCGATGCTGCCCACCTCGTTCCGGTTCTGGATGTGCGTGCGCCGCCTCGATGGGGAACCGGAGCCCGCGGCCTGGAGCCGCAAGCTGCAGCGCCTCACCTGCCACAATCACCCCGATTCCGAGCGCGCCTCCCTGCCGGCAATATCCGAGCAGATCCGCCGCATCTACCCCTCGGTAAACCCGGAGAAGCTGGGCACCCTGATGCAACAGCTCGAGGGGACACTCTATGGGCAGAAGAGCCTGGACTTCCCGCGCTGGAAGCAGGAGTTTCTCCAGCAGATCCGACCGCGGCCGGTCTCCTCCGGGTGGTTCCGCCTCAGCCGCTGGTACCGCCGCGAACGCCTGGCGGCGCTAAATCCCCGCGCCGGGTGAGTGGCCGTAGTAGATTCGGCAGTTTCAGTTTTCATGCCCCTTCTACCAGGCTCGGGATAGCCCTGGATGCGGCGGAGGCAGAAAGGAGACCTACACCGAGGGCGTAGCCTGGTCGTAGTCCGTCTTGGAGCCGGTCATGTCCCAGGCGAAGGTGCAGTCGAGATAGGAGAGGACCAACACCAGCCCGCGCTCCCCGTCGTCCAGCATCACCGCCAACGGGGACCTCCTGCCAAACTGGCGATTGCCCTTGCGCACCCAAAGCGTGCGCATCTCGGTGTTGCGCGGAAAATAGGTCTGGAGCGCATTCTCGATCCGGACCAGATATCCCACCCGGCGCATCACCTGGGGCTCATCCGGCAGGGGCTCCCCCTCGCCCGCGACCCCTAGGGTAGGCATGCCGACGGCCGCCGGCAGATCCAGGATACGATGCATGTCGGGCGCCCGCATGCCCCAGGCCGTGAGGAGGCTGATCACGCGCCGTGTCAGCGAGCCCCGCTCTTCCAAAGTCAAATTCTCCATAGCCCCCTCAGTGTGACCGCAGCAGGCGCCGGCGACGCCTCGATCGCCCAGAAGTGAGGTCACAACGCCCTTTCTCCAAGGGTGCTGGAGCTGCCAACGTCCCGCCCAAACCCGTCTCTGCCAGGCCATCCGCGCGCGGGTGCCGGCCCCGCTTGGTTCGACGCCAACCCCAACGCGTTGCGCTCCCTTCCGGCAAGAGACCGGAACAACCGGATACACTGCCGGCCTACCCGACACATGAACAAATGGCAACCCTGGGGAAAGCCCCCAGTAAGCCTGAATTGGGCACACTGATGTGGGTATGCGGCGGCGTTCTCCGCACGGCACTCCGGGCGACTGGTGGCCGGGGCTCCCGTCTCTCAGGGCACTTCCGGCGACCGCCACGGTCTGACAGAGCGCACGGCGGCCAAGCGGGTAAAATCAGCCCCCGATCGCCGTCCCGAGCCCGAGCAACTGGCGCGATTCGCCATCAGGAGCACCCAGCCCATGACCACGGACAACGCGGCCCCAGTCGTCCCCCCGAGCACCGCCCGGGCGGCGTTCCAGCGCCTGCGCGCCGATCTTTCCCGCCGCATCCTGGGACAGAGTAGGCTGGTGGAGCGGCTACTGCTCGCGCTCTTGGCGGACGGCCATCTCCTGGTGGAGGGGGCGCCGGGGCTGGCCAAGACCACCGCCATCAAGTCCCTGGCCGAGGGTCTCGAAGGCAGCTTCCAGCGCATCCAGTTCACCCCGGACCTCCTGCCCGGGGACATCACCGGAACGGACGTGTTTCGGCCCCAGACCGCGGACTTCGAGTTCCAGCCCGGTCCCCTGTTCCACAACCTGGTGCTGGCGGACGAGGTGAACCGCGCCCCCGCCAAGGTGCAGTCGGCCCTGCTCGAGGCCATGGGCGAGCGGCAGATCACCGTGGGCCGGCGTACCTATCCCCTGCCGGATCCGTTCCTGGTCATGGCCACCCAGAACCCCATCGAGCAGGAGGGGACCTACCCCCTGCCCGAGGCCCAGCTCGACCGCTTCCTGATGCACGTGCGGGTGGGCTATCCGCAGGTGGAGACGGAGCGGGCCATCCTGCACCTGGCCCGCCGCGAGGTGAGCGCTGGCCACGAGCGGCCGAGCATCCGCCTGACCCGCGAGCAGATCGTGGCCGCCCGCGCGGAGGTCATGGGCCTGCACATGGCGGCGGTGGTGGAGGATTACCTGGTGCAACTGGTGCTCGCCACCCGCGACCCCAGTCCCTACGGCACGGATCTCCAACGGCTGGTGGACTATGGCGGCAGCCCGCGGGCCACCATCGCGCTCGATCGCTGCGCGCGGGCCCACGCCTGGCTGTTGGGGCGGGACTATGTCTCTCCCGCCGATGTCCAGGAGATGGCCCCCGACGTCCTGCGCCACCGCGTGCTGATGAGCTACGCGGCAGAAGCCGAGGGGCTGGACGCCGACCGTCTGGTCAGCGAGCTGCTCAACCGGGTGCCGGCGGCCTGATCGGCGGTGCGATAGCGGCATGCCACAGGCGCCATCCCACCGCGAGGACCCCCGGGTGCGGGTACAGAGCGATGACCTGATCGCCCTGCGCATGCGGGTGCGGGGCCTGCGTGTGGGGGGGCGGCGGCCCGCCGGCGCGGCGCTCGCTGGGGTGCACGGCTCCCGCTTTCGCGGGCGGGGCATGGATTATCTGGAGTCGCGCCACTACCAACCCGGAGACGACATCCGCAGCCTCGACTGGCGCATCACCGCCCGCACCGCTGTACCCTACACCAAGGTGTTTCACGAGGAGCGGGAGCGCCCTGTCGTCGCCCTGGTGGATTTCGGGCCGAGCATGTTCTTCGCCAGCCGCGGCGCCTTCAAGGCGGTGCAGGCTGCCCGCCTGGCCGCTCTGCTGGGCTGGGCGGCGGTGGCGCGCGGCGACCGCATCGGCGGGCTCCTGTTCAACGGCGGCCACCGCGAGCTCCCCCCCACCGGCGGACGGCGCGGGGCCCTGCGCCTGGTTCTGGCCCTCACCGAGGCGGGCGCGGTCTCCCACAGGGGCCCCGTCGTGCCGGGCGGCCTCTCCCATGCGCTCGGGCGGCTGCGGCGGGTGGCCCGCCCGGGAAGCCTGGTCTACCTGATCAGCGACTTCCACAGCCGTGATGAGCTCACCAGCCCGAACCTCGCCCTGCTTTGCCGCCACAATGACCTGGTGCTGGTGCAGGTGGTGGACCCCCTGGAGCAGGCGCCCCCACCCCCCGGCCGCTACCCGGTCACCGACGGCGAGCGCCGGGGCCTGCTCAACACCCAGCGGCTGAGCGACTGCGACGCCTACGCGGAATACTTCGCCCGCCACCACGCGGCGGTGCAGCGGCTGGCCCTGGAGCATCAATTGCCCCTGCTGCAGCTCGGCACCGAGGACGATCCACTCGGGGTCCTTCAGGCACCCCTGCGACCCGCGCCGCGCGCTGGGGAGGCGGCATGAACCCCGAGGAGACCCTGCAACTGCGGGACATTCACCTGCCGCCGGAGCCGGGTTTCTGGCCGCCCGCACCGGGCTGGTGGCTGCTCGCCGGCATCGGGGCCGCGCTGCTGGTGTGGCTGGCGCTTGTCCTGCGACGACGGCTCGCTCACCACCGGCTGCAGCGGCGGGTGCTGGCGGAGCTGGCGGCCCTCGCCGGGAGCGATGATGGCCCCCGGGCTGCGGCGGAGGTCTCCGCGCTGCTCAAGCGGGTTGCCCTGGCCCGCTTCCCCCGCCGCGAGGTGGCGCCCCTGGCCGGCGAGGCCTGGCTTGAGTTTCTCGACCGCACCGGTGGCAACGGCCGTTTTCGCACCGGGCCGGGCCGCCCCCTGGCGGAGGCCCCCTATGCGCGCCAATGCAGGCTTGCCCTGCCGCCCCTGCTCGAGGTGGCCCACGCCTGGGTGAGGCGGAACCTGTGAACCTCGAGCTGGCCTGGCCCTGGGCACTTGGCGCACTGCCGCTGCCGCTTGTGGCTGCGAGACTCTTGCCCCGGGCCCCGAGCGGTGGCGAGCGGGCGGTGCGCCTGCCCTTTCTCGGGGCCATCGGCCCC
>JAEHCY010000196.1 GCA_016880695.1 Chromatiaceae bacterium
GATGGTGAGCGCGCTGCCGGCAAGGTTGACCTCTAGATCCTTCTTGTCCACCCCGGGCAGTTCGGCGCGTACCACCCAATCCTCTTCCCGGTCCATCAGGTCCACGCGCGGCGTGCGCAGATCGAGCCCTTCGCCGATGGCCCAATCTGGCCACATTCCGCGCAATGGACGCAACCATCCCTTGTGAAGCAGGGTATCGAACAGGCGATCCATCTCGTCAAACAGCGTTACTTCGCGCGACGCCGTCGGGACCGCCCTTTCAAGCTCTGTGCGTTTGTCTTTCATGGCAGCCCTCCTTCTGGACGGGAACCTCTACTATTTATATAGACCGCAAAGGCGCCTATCGCAACCCCGAAACAGACAATATTTCTTTCCCAAAAACAGCAGGTTAAAACCACTAACAGAAGCTCAAGCCGCCCTTGGAACCGGCGTTGCCCGCCGATGCGCCATCGCTGCGAGAGTTGCTGAAGCGTTGAATCTCCACTCGCCACTCCGAATGGGTGGCGGTGAGGAGGATGCAGGAAGGACCGCCGAAGGTGCGCGAGCGGCCCGCCGCACCAGGATTCAGCACCCAGGGGATAGCCTCCTGGTCGCAGACGAGTTGGTGACTGTGCCCGTAGGCGACAGCCCGGGCGTGGGGAAACCGCATGCGCAGGCGTTCATGGCGCTCCCGGGTGCCGCCGAAGCGGTGCCCATGGATGACCGCCAGACAACCGCCAGGTAGCTCAAGCTCCGCTTGGGTCGGGATCCGAGTGAGGACGTTGGTCTCAGCGGGCAGCCACTTGGCGGGGACATCGTTGTTGCCCAGCACGGCGATTACCCGGGCGACTCGGCGCTCAAGCGCATCAAGCACGCTGGCGGACCCAATGTCTCCACCATGCACCGCCAGATCGCAGCCGCTGATCCAGGCCGCGATGCGCTCATCGAGCACGCCATGGGTATCGGCGACGATGGCGACCCGCATGTCCTAATCCATCGTCAGCACGAGCTTGCCGCACACGTGTCCCTGTTCGATTAGGCGATGGGCATCCGCCGCTTTGGCGAGGGGAAAGGTTCGGCTGACGTGAACCCTGAGCTTGCCCGCGTCCATCCACTCTGCGCAACGGCGCAGGATCTCCCCTTGGTGGGCGCGAGCCGCCGGCAGCGGCCGCAACATCGGCGTGAGCATCAGTTCGAATCCGATGCGCAGGTTGCGGGTGCGAGCCTCTTTCCAGTCGACCGCGGGCCCCGGGTCAAGCAGGGTTATCAAGGCACCGTAGTGGGCCACCGCCGGAATGCTCTGCTGAAACACCGCCGGACCCACCGTGTCGAGGGCCACATCCACGCCGGTACCCGCGGTCCAGGACATCACTGAAGCCACGAGGTCCTCGGTGCGGTAATTGATGACGTGCTCGGCACCGAGCTCTCGCACGAATGCCGCCTTGTCCTCGTCGCCGACGGTGGCGCAGACCCGGGCGCCGGCGAGTACGGCGAGCTGGATCGCCACGTGGCCAACGCCGCCGGCCCCGGCGTGGACCAGGACGGTTTGGTCCTGCTCAAGGCGCGCGCGGTCGAACAGGGCCTCCCAGGCGGTGAGCAGCACCAGGGGCGCCGCCGCGGCCGTCACAAAGTCGGCAGTCTCCGGCATGGGTTGGGCAATGGATTCATCCACCAGGGTGAGCTCGGCGTAATTGCCCTGATCGTCACCCAGCCCGCCGTTGCAGAACCACACCCGGTCGCCGACACGGAAACGAGACACCTCGGCGCCCACCGCACCCACCTCGCCGGCGCCGTCGCAGCCCAGCACCGCGGGAAGCGCATCGGGAAATAACAGGCCCCGCGCCCGGACCTTAGTATCGATGGGGTTGACCCCGGCCGCGCGCAGGCGCACTTTTATCTGGTTGGGCGCGCGGATTACCGGATCGGGGAGCTCCACTAGCCCCAGTACCTCTGGGCCGCCGGTCGTCATCATCTGGACTGCCTTCATCGGTTGCTTCTCCTCCATCGGCCGTTATGCTTGTTAGCTAAAGCATACCAATCCTTACGCCACATCACCGGCAACATCTATGATCCCTGCAGCTCGGCTGATCGACGGTCCCCCCGACGCCTACTGGACGCTGATCCTCGCCCATGGTGCGGGCCAGGACATGGGCTCGGACTTCATGACCTTCTTCGCCCACCATCTGGCTCGGGCGAAGGTGCGCGTGATCCGCTTCGAGTTTCCGTACATGGTCGCCAGTTCCCGAGACGGCAAACGGCGACCCCCGGACCGCGCGCCGGTGTTGATCGAGTCCTGGGAGCGAGAGATTGCGCACGCAAGAGAAGGGGGTTCACCCTTGGATCGGCTGGCGATCGGTGGCAAGTCCCTCGGTGGACGTATCGCCAGCCTGATCGCGGATCGGGTGGGTGTGGCCGGGCTCGTCTGTCTGGGCTATCCGTTTCACGCTGTGGGCAAGCCCGACGAGCGGCGGATCGAGCATCTGCAGACCCTGCGCCTTCCCACCCTGATCTGTCAGGGTGTCCGCGACCCCTTCGGCGACGCCGGCGAGGTGCCCAGCTACCCCTTGTCGGAGCGCATCGAGATCGCCTGGTTGCCGGAGGGCGACCACAACTTCACCCCCTCCGCGCGAGGCGGTCGTTCCCACGAGCAAAATCTGCTCGAGGCGGTGGATCATGTCGTGGGGTTTCTGGCCCGACTACGCGGTGAGGCTGAGCGAGGAGGATCGCGTTGATGCAACCCGAGCACTGGCACCCCGAAAAGGACGGCGAGCTCACCGAGGCCAACCTGCGGCGCAAGCTGCATGATCGAGGCTATCGCGTAAGCACCTACGTCTATTCACCCGGCACCTATTTTCCGCC
>JAEHCY010000197.1 GCA_016880695.1 Chromatiaceae bacterium
TAGGGGCGTTGGGGCTATCGGTTTGTGCATGGGCTCGCCAAAGCCGAATTGACATGCCCTTAAGCGTAGGGACGAACGCGGCGAGCTCAAGGGGGGAAGATCGACTTCGCGAGGAGTATGCGGGGAGGAGGGGCACACCTGGGTTCGGGCCGACCCGGCGCGGGGTTACGCGCTACCCGCGGATACTTACAGGCGGCGCAGCCCCGAGCCCTTATGTACGGAGATAGACTGCCCGCTCACGACCCGGTCGCCTTTGAGCTTGTTCCAGCTCTTGAGGTCATCGACATCGACCTGGTAGCGGCGTGCGATGCTATAGAGGGTATCGCCGTTGCGGACTTCATGCTCCTGCGGCGGCGGGGCCTTGGGCTCGACCTTGACCCGAACTATGGTGCCCTGGGGGGCAGGCTTGGTCGGGATGTGTGCGGTGAGCCGGGGTTCGTCGCCGCGGTCGGCGCGCTTGGCCTTGCTCGGAGCCTGCCGACTCTCGATTACGAAGTCGTCAGCCGTGGGCGGATGGGTTGGCAAGGGGGTATCAGCGGCCGTTACCTGAGCGAGGGCCTCTTGGCCCCCGGCGTCACCCGTGTTCGAGGGTAGCGCCTCGCCTGACGGCCCGACCGCCGGGGCGCTGAACGCCGCCAGCGCATCGTCGCCGTGCCGGCTCGGGGCCTGGGCCACTACCTGGGCATCGATCTGCAGGTGCCGGGTCCAGCCCCTGCGCCCTTCGGGCGCAAGGGATGCCATCAGCGCCTGCTCGCAGCTCGCGGCGTCATCGATGGGCAGGAGGATTCGGTGGGGTCCGTCCGGCGAGGTCGTTCCCCGGCGCAGCGCCGGGTTGTAGTGCTTGATCGCGCTTTCAGGGACGGCGCAGGTGTTGGAGGTGGTGGAAATGTCGATCTGGGCCGGCATCTCGATCGCGGCCAGCCTGGGCTCGTTCCGTATCAGAGGCAGCGGCTCCGACCGACGAGTGGCCTTGGCGATGGCCTCGGAAACGGCGAGAAGCTGCGGCACATAGTGCTCGGTTTCCGTAGGCAGGTCGAGAGACCAGAAATCCGTCGGTTTTCCGGCCCGGGCATTGCGCTCGATGGCCTTGCGGATGGTGCCTTCGCCCGCGTTGTAGGCGGCGAGGGCGAGGGGCCAATCCCCATCGAAGCGTTCCCAGAGCAACTGCAGGTAGCCCAGGGCGGCATCCGTCGATGCCACCACGTCGCGGCGGCCGTCATACCAATGATCCTGCTTGAGTCCCATGGCCCGCGCCGTGCCCGGCATGAACTGCCAGATGCCCGCAGCGTTCTTTGGCGAGGTGGCGGAGGGGTTGTAGGCGCTCTCAATAACCGGGAGCAGGGCGAGCTCGAGCGGCATGTCGCGCTGCTCCACCTGCTCGGTGACCAGGTAGATGAAGGGCTCGGCGTTCTCGGCCAGGCGCACCAGGTATTGGGGATGGGCGTCGAGCCAGCGACGGGCCTGCTCCAAGCGGGGGTTGTCTGGGACGTCGAGCTTGAGTCCCTGGCGGATGCGCTGCCAGAGGTCCTCGTCAACCGGCCCCGTACCTCCGGCCAGATTGGTTGATTTCGGTTTACTGGCGGACTTATTGACCTTCGGCCGATTCTGGAGAGTTTTTTTCGTCACGACCCGACGGCTACCCAGATCACCGGAATCGGTGGTCATGGCCATCGCATCGGAGGATGTCTCATCAGACGCCAGCTCGCCGATCGTGGCGCAGCCGGTCGCACCAGCAGCGAGAAGAGACAGAAGGATCGCGAGTCGGAGGGGCTTGAGGTCCGTCAGCATGGGGTAGCAGGTACTGGTCGCGTGCGATTCGTTCTTGCTATTGTACTGGCGATACGGGTTGGCCCCTTTCCGCAGCAGGGGACGCGCGAACTATACCCGGATGCCCCTGCGGTTACCAGCGTTTTTTGCACGCGGCTGGCAAGGGGTTGAGCGCTCATGAACCCTGGCCCCCAACGCCCTTTGCCAGGGTTTCCCTTGGCCATTGCTCGGAACACTGCCATCGAATGACACAGCCATGGCGCTGGTTTCTTGAGTCTCCGGGGCAGGACCTGCTGGACCTCGAGCTCGGCTGTTTGGAGCGCATGCTGCCGGATATTTTCGGCTACTACCTGCTGCAGGTGGGTATGCCGGGTAGCTTTTGCAGGATGGTGCAGATAAGCCGGGTGCGCCATCACGTGCTGCTCACCGATGTGGCCGCGGGGGAGGGGGACCCGTTGCAGGCGATCGCGGAGCCAAGCCAATTGCCCATTGCCACCGATAGCATCGATGTGGTGATTCTTCCCCACACCCTCGATTTTGCCCGCGAGCCCCATCAGGTGCTGCGCGAGGCGGAACGCGTGCTGATCCCCGAGGGCCGGTTGATCCTGTTCGGGTTCAATCCCTGGAGCCTCTGGGGGCTTTGGCGCACCCTGCGCAGCTCGGGCGCTGGCATGCCCGCGAGCGGCAACGCCATCAGCCCGTTCCGGGTGCGGGACTGGCTCTCGGTGCTGGGTTTCGACCTGGAGCAGCAGGAGCCCCTGATGTTCCGGCCCCCGCTGGGTTACGGTGGTCTCATGCGCCGGCTCGTTTTTCTGGACCGCGTTGGCCGGATTCTCTGGCCGGCGTTTGCCGGGGCCTATGCGCTGCGGGCGGTCAAGCGCGTGTCTACCCTCACGCCGATCCGGCCGTCGTGGTCGGTGCGCCCGAGGGTGATCGCCGGACGGGCGGCGGAGCCCACGACGCGTTCGGCCCGCGGTGTCTGACTGGGTGGAGATCTTCTGCGACGGGGCCTGCAAGGGCAACCCTGGCCCAGGAGGCTGGGGCGTCATCCTGCGCTACCGGGGGGTGGAGAAGGAGCTGTGGGGTGGCGAGCCCGCGACCACCAACAACCGCATGGAGCTCACGGCGCTGATCCGCGGGCTCCAGGCCCTGAAGCGGCCCGCTCGGGTGAGTATCACCACCGATTCGCAGTACCTGATGCGGGGGATTACCGAGTGGATCGCGCAGTGGAAGCGCAACGGCTGGCGCACCGCCAGTAAGGCTCCGGTGAAGAACCAGGACCTCTGGCAAGCGCTCGATGCGGCCCTCGTGCCGCACCAGGTGGAATGGCGCTGGGTTCGTGGCCATACCGGGCACCCGGAGAACGAGCGCGCCGATGCCCTCGCCAATCGCGGCATCACCGGACTTGAGGCAGGCTGAGATGCGACAGATCGTACTGGACACCGAGACCACGGGCCTCGAACCCGAGCAGGGGCACCGGATCATCGAGATTGGCTGCGTCGAGCTGGCCGGCCGGCGTCTGACCGGAAACCGCTTCCACCAGTATCTGCAGCCGGACCGGACCATCGATGAGGCGGCGGTGGAGGTGCACGGCATCACCAACGCGTTCCTGAGCGACAAGCCCCGTTTCGGCGACATCGCCGCCGACCTTAGTGCCTTTCTCCGGGGTGCGGAGGTGATCATCCACAACGCGGCCTTCGATGTGGGGTTTCTCAACCACGAGCTGGCACGCTGGCAGGACACCGCGCCCCGGGTGGAGGATCTCTGCAGCGTGACCGACACCCTGGCGATGGCCAAGCGGCTACATCCGGGACAGCGCAACAGCCTCGATGCGCTCTGTAAGCGCTATGGGATCGACAACTCCAGCCGTGAGTTGCATGGCGCCTTGCTCGACGCGGAGATCCTGGCCGATGTCTACCTGGCCATGACGGGCGGCCAGGTCAGCCTATCGCTGGATCATGCTGGCGAATCCCTCTTGTCGTCGGGTGCGCATGAGATCAGGCGCCTGCCGGCGGACCGGCCGCCGTTGAGCATTGTGCGCGCCTCGCCGGCCGAGCTTTCGGCGCACCGCGAGCGCCTGGCCGCCATCGAGCGGGCGAGCGAGAAGGGTTGTCTCTGGCTTAGGATGGAAAGCGGTTTGGCCGAGCAGGGGTGAGCGTATTCTCACCCCTGACCGGTGGTTGATCCGGTTTCAGCGGTTAAAAGTTGCCGCTGTTGAGCAGCCTGTGGGTCACGATGCTCCCGGCGTAGCCCAGCGTGATCGCCCAGGTCCATTTGAGGTGCCCCGCAAAGGTGTACAGGCCGCGCGCCTGACCCATGAGGGCGACGCCCGCGGCGGAGCCGATGGACAGCAGGCTTACGCCCACGCCCGCGGTCAGGGTGACCAGCATCCACTGGCCTTCCGACATCTCCGGCATCATGGACAGGACGGCGAACATCACGGGGATGTTGTCGACCACCGCGGACAGCAAGCCGATTGCGACGTTTGCTGTGGTGGGGCCCAGGCCGACGTATAGGAACTGAGAGGCCAGCGCCAGATAGCCGAGGAAGCCCAGCGCACCCACGCA
>JAEHCY010000198.1 GCA_016880695.1 Chromatiaceae bacterium
GACCGTGGATGCGCTGATGAAGCTCGATCTGGCGGCTGGCGTTGACGTGCAGATCAAGCTGAGCTGAGGGTAAGGCCATGGCAATTGGAGTAATCGGCCGCAAGGCCGGGATGACCAGAATCTTCACCGAGGCAGGTGCATCGATTCCTGTGACGGTGATCGAGGTAGAGGGCAACCGCATCACTCAGGTCAAGACCGAAGATACCGATGGATATCGCTCGGTTCAGGTGAGCGTCGGGACGCGCAAGCCCTCGCGGGTGACCAAGCCCTTGGCCGGCCACTATGCCAAGGCGGGGGTAGAGGCGGGCCGGGCGCTCTGCGAGTTCCGCCTCGAAGGGGAAGAGGGTGCGGAGCTCACGGTTGGTCAGGAGATCACGGTAGCGATATTTGAGACGGGCCAACTGGTCGATGTGCGCGGAACAACCAAGGGGCGCGGATTCTCCGGGGCCATCCGCCGGCACCACTTCCGCTCCCAGGACAGCACCCACGGCAACTCCGTTTCCCACCGTGCCCCTGGCTCGATTGGCCAGAATCAGAGCCCGGGACGCGTGTTCAAAGGCAAGCGGATGGCGGGCCAGTTGGGCAACGTACAGCGGGCGCAGCAGAACCTAGAGGTGATCCGGGTGGACGCGGATCGTAATCTCTTGCTGGTGAAAGGCGGGGTACCGGGTGCGCCCGGCGGTCGGCTCGTCGTCACCTCGGCGGCGAAACAGGCCAAGAAGGGGTAAGCAGTGATGGAGCTCAACGTGCGAAATGCCTCGGGTCAGGGGGGCGCAGCGCTTAGGGTGTCGGAGCGTGTTTTCGACGCCGAGTTCAAGCCCGCCCTGGTCCACCAGGTTGTCACCGCATACCTGGCTGGAGCGCGGGCGGGGACCAAGGCCCAGCGCAACCGCGCCGCGGTGAGCGGCGGCGGCGCCAAGCCTTACCGGCAGAAGGGTACGGGTCGAGCGCGCGCTGGCACTAATCGAAGCCCGCTGTGGCGCGGTGGTGGCCGGGTATTTCCCGCCGTGCCGCGGGATTTCTCGCAGAAGGTCAACCGCAAGATGTATCGCGGTGCGATGCGCTCGATCCTCTCGGAATTGATTCGCTTGGATCGCCTCAGCGTGGTGCGCGAGTTCAATGTTACCTCGCCGAAAACCCGCGAGTTGGCCAGTAAACTCGCCCAGATGGGTCTGAAGGACGTGCTGGTGGTGGTGGAGGGCTTCGACGACAATCTGTATCTGGCGGCCCGTAACCTGCCGGGCGTCGAGGTGTTGAGTTCGCAAGAGGTAGATCCAGTGAGCCTGGTCGCCTTTGAGACCGTGCTCGCCACCGAAGAGGCCGTCAAGCAACTGGAGGGCCGGCTGGCATGAACGAAGAACGCCTGATGAAGGTCCTGCTGGGGCCGGTGATCTCGGAGAAGGGCACCCTGTCGGCCGACAAGAATCGGCAATACGCCTTCCGAGTCGTCAGCGATGCGACCAAGCCCGAGATCGGGCGTGCGGTCGAGATTCTGTTCGGGGTCAAGGTGGAAAAGGTCCAGGTGCTCAACCAGCAGGGTAAACGGAAACGTTTCGGTCAGCGCCGGGGAAAACGCAGCGACTGGCGCAAGGCCTATGTGCGGCTTGAGCCTGGTAATGACATCGACTTCGGCGGCAATGCCTAAGGTTCACCAAAGGTAGCGACGGACTAGATAAGATGCCTATCGTCAAGACCAAACCCACGTCTCCGGGGCGGCGCTTTAAGGTCAGCGTTGTGGCCCCAGAACTGCACGCCGGGGCACCCTACGGACCACTGCTGGGACACCAGAGTCGCGGCGGCGGGCGTAACAGCGAAGGCCGCATCACCGTGCGCCACCGTGGCGGCGGTCACAAGCAGCGTTACCGAATCATTGACTTCAAGCGGGAAAAGGACGGAATTTCCGCCGTGGTGGAGCGGATCGAGTATGACCCGAATCGCAGCGCGCATATCGCGCTGGTGCGCTATGAGGATGGCGAGCGCCGCTACATCATCGCCCCGAAGGGCGTGAAGGCGGGTGGCCAGATCGTCTCCGGTGAGGACGCGCCGATCGCTGCAGGCAACTGCCTGCCGCTACGCAACATTCCGGTGGGTGCGACGGTGCACTGTATCGAGATGCGGCCGGGGAAGGGCGCCCAGATGGCCCGCGCGGCCGGGGCGGGTGCCCAGCTCATTGCACGGGAAGGGAGGTACGCGACCCTGCGTATGCGCTCCGGGGAGCTACGCAAGGTGCACTCAGATTGTCGTGCCGTCATCGGTGAAGTGGGTAACCACGAGCAAAATCTTGCCAAACTTGGCAAGGCGGGCGCTAGTCGGTGGCGCGGCGTTCGGCCGACCGTGCGAGGCGTTGCCATGAATCCGGTTGACCATCCCCATGGTGGCGGTGAGGGCCGCACCTCCGGTGGGCGGCATCCGGTGTCGCCCTGGGGTGTGCCCACCAAGGGCCACAAGACCCGTAGCAGCAAGCGCACCGACAACATGATCGTGCGCCGCCGCAAGACTAAATAACCGAGGCGAGGTAAGCCGTGCCACGTTCAGTTCGGAAAGGGCCCTTTGTGGATCACCACCTCATCAGGAAGGTGGAGGCTGCTGTCGCGCAGAACAGCAAGCGACCCATCAAGACCTGGTCTCGCCGCTCGATGATCTTGCCCGAAATGGTTGGGTTGACCATTGCGGTGCACAACGGTCGTCAGCATGTTCCGGTGCTGGTCAACGAGAACATGGTGGGTCACAAGTTGGGTGAATTTGCGCTGACGCGGACCTTCCGGGGTCATGCGGCGGACCGCAAAGCCAAGAAGAAGCGTTAGCCGAGGACGGGAGCCATGCAGGCAGCAGCTATACTCAGACACGCCCGCTTGTCGGCGCAAAAGGCGCGGTTGGTTGCGGATCAGATTCGTGGCCTGTCGGTGGGGCAGGCCTTGAACCTGCTCAGCTTTAGTCCAAAAAAGGGGGCCGGGATCGTTCGCAAGGTCCTGGAGTCGGCCATTGCCAATGCCGAGCACAACGAAGGTGCTGACGTTGATGTGCTGCGTGTGGCGGTGATCGAGGTTGGCGAAGGGCCTTCGATGAAGCGGACACGTGCCCGCGCCAAGGGACGGTCTAATCGCATCGTAAAACGGACCAGCCACATCAGCGTCACCGTGGCGGAAGGTTAAGAGAGACGGAGAGAAGGCCGGTATGGGTCATAAAGTCAATCCAATTGGGCTTCGGCTCGGCATCATCAGGGACTGGAATTCCAAGTGGTATGCCAACTCGAAGGATTACGCGGACCTATTGAACAAGGACCTTGAGGTCCGGGAGTTCCTGCGCAAGCGTCTTGCCCATGCCGCGGTCAGCCGCATCCAGATTGATCGGCCCGCCAAGAACGCGCACATCACCATCCACACGGCGCGACCGGGGGTGGTGATCGGGAAGAAGGGAGAGGATATTGATGTCCTGCGCAACGAGATGTCCAAGCGCATGGGTATCCCGGTGCACATCAGCATTGAGGAGATCCGCAAGCCAGAGCTCGACGCACAGTTGGTGTCGGACGGTATCGCTCAGCAGCTTGAGCGGCGCGTGATGTTCCGCCGGGCGATGAAGCGGACGGTGCAGAACGCTATGCGTCTGGGCGCCCAGGGCATTCGGGTGAACATTGCCGGGCGTCTCAACGGAGCAGAGATTGCGCGCAGCGAGTGGTACCGCGAGGGACGCGTCCCACTGCATACCCTGCGCGCGGACATCGACTACGGTTTCTCTCGGGCCGTTACGACCTACGGGGTGCTCGGCGTGAAGGTCTGGATCTTTAAGGGGGAGGTCTTCGGCGACGAACCACTTCCCGAAAAACCTGTCAAGCAGGCGTCCAAGAGGGCTTGATCCATGTTGCAGCCGAAACGTACTAAGTTCCGCAAGCAGCACAAAGGCCGCAACAGGGGTATCGCCAACTCTGGGAGCCGGGTGAGCTTCGGTGAATTCGGCTTGAAGGCCACCACTCGCGGTCGGCTCACGGCGCGGCAGATTGAATCGGCGCGCCGGGCCATCACGCGCAAGGTACGCCGTGGCGGAAAGATGTGGATTCGCATCTTTCCCGACAAGCCGATCACCAAAAAGCCGCTGGAGGTTCGCATGGGCAGCGGCAAGGGCGCCGTGGAGTATTGGGTAGCCCTGATTCAGCCCGGTCGGATGCTCTACGAGATCTCAGGCGTTCCCGAGGAATTGGCACGGGAGGCATTTGAGCTGGCGGCGGCCAAGTTGCCCGTGCTCACTACCTTTGCGAAGAGGACGGTGCTCTGATGAAAGCGAGCGTGAAAGCGAGCGAATTGAGGTCGAAGGGCCCGCAGGATCTGCAGAAGCTGCTCATTGAATTGCTGCGCGAGCAGTTCAATCTGCGCATGCAGAAGGCAACCGGGCAGTTGAGCCGTCCCGCGCGGGTGTCCGTCGTCCGCAGAGAGATCGCACGAATCAAAACAGTCATGCATCAGCAGAACGTAGGTGCCGGTCGATGAATGAACCGACGAGCAATCGAACCCTGACGGGCCGGGTGGTGAGCAACGCGATGCATAAAACCGTTACGGTGCTGATCGAGCGTCGCGTCAAGCATCCCATCTACGGCAAGTACTTGACCCGCTCGACCAAGGTTCACGTGCACGACGAGGACAATCAGTGCAACGTCGGTGACATGGTGACGGTGGTGCAGAGCAGACCCCTGTCGAAGACCAAGACCTGGCGGCTGTGGGAGATTCTGGAGCGGGCGCGCTAGGCGGGCGCTGCAAGCCCCAGGTACGGTGAAAGACTGTAGAGGGGCGGGTAATGATGGCGAAAGGCGGGTAGAACCATGATCCAGATGCAAACCAATCTCAGCGTCGCGGATAACAGCGGGGCCAAGCGTGTTCAGTGCATAAAGGTGCTCGGTGGGTCCATGCGGCGTTATGCCAACATCGGTGACATCATCAAGGTCACCGTGAAGGACGCCATTCCCCGCGGCAAGGTGAAGAAAGGTGACGTGTACAGCGCTGTGGTGGTGCGGACGAAGAAGGGGGTGCGTCGCGCCGACGGTTCCCTGATTCGTTTCGACGGCAATGCGGCGGTTCTGCTAACTAATCAGCTTCAGCCCATCGGTACACGTATCTTTGGGCCTGTGACGCGCGAGCTTCGTAGTGAGCGCTTCATGAAGATTATCTCGCTCGCGCCCGAAGTGTTGTGAGGAATTCGACCGATGCGAAAGATTAAGAAAGGCGACGACGTCATCGTGCTGACCGGTAAAGACAGGGGCAAGCGGGGTACGGTGGTCCGCATGCTTGAAGACCGGGTCGTCGTAGAGAACGTCAATATGGTGAAGCGGCACACCAAGGCGAATCCGCAGCGAGGGGAGGCGGGCGGCATCGTCGATAAGGAGGCCCCCCTACATATCTCCAACGTGGCCCTCTATAACCCGCTCACTGGCCGGGGAGACCGGGTGGGGATCAAGTTCCTCGAAGACGGCCGCAAGGTCCGCGTCTTCAAGTCCAACGGTGAAGTGGTGGATGTCTGAGGTAGGGTCCGCTATGGCGAGATTGCAACAAGTTTACCGCGACCAGGTCCTGCCCAAGCTGCAAGAGCGCTACGGGTATCACTCGGTCATGCAGGTGCCCAAGATCACCAAGATCACCCTTAATATGGGGGTTGGCGAGGCGATCGCGGACAAGAAGATCATGGAAAATGCGGTCGGCGACTTGAAGAAGATCTCCGGCCAACAGCCCATCGTACGCCACGCGCGCAAGTCGGTGGCGGGTTTCAAGATTCGTGAGGGCTGGGCGATAGGTTGTAAGGTGACCCTGCGCCGGGAGCGTATGTACGAGTTCCTGGACCGACTGATCAATGTCGCCATTCCGCGCATCCGGGATTTCCGCGGACTCAACCCGCGTTCGTTCGACGGGCGTGGCAACTATAGCCTGGGTGTGCGCGAACAGATAATCTTCCCCGAGATCGATTACGATAAGATCGATACCTTGCGGGGTCTCGACATCACAATCACGACCACTGCCCGCACCGACGAGGAAGGTCGTTCCCTGCTCGAGGGGTTCAAGTTTCCTTTCAGGAGTTGAAGAGCTAATGGCGAAGAAGAGCATGGTGGCGCGCGAGGTCAAGCGGACGCGCGTTGGGGCGAAGTACGCGGCGAGGCGGCAGGCACTGAAAGCAGTCATCTCCAGCACCCGCAGCACCCCCGAGCAGATTGACGCGGCAACCCTCAGTTTGCAGAAGCTGCCGCGCGACGCCAGCCCGAGCCGCCTGCATAATCGCTGTCGCGATAGCGGCCGGCCCCATGGGTACTACCGAAAGTTCGGCCTCGGCCGTAACAAATTGCGCGAGGCAGCGATGCGTGGGGATGTCCCCGGTCTGGTGAAGGCGAGTTGGTAGAGTACCGCACCGCAGTCATCAAGAAATCAGAGGCTGGAGCACCGGCCGCACTGGCGGGTATCGCACTTTACTGAAGGTGGTCTGACCCTGAGGAGAGTTCTATGAGTGCAAGCGATCCCATTGCCGACATGTTGACCCGTATTCGCAACGGGCAGAGTCGCGGCAAGGTTACCATCCGCATGCCGACCTCCAAGCTCAAGCGGGCGATAGCTGCTCTGCTGCAACAGGAGGGTTACATCGGGGAGGTATCGGAGGAAACCGTCGATGGCAAGACGGAGTTGCTGATCAAGCTGAAGTATTTCCGCGGCAAGCCGGTTGTCGACATGATCCAGCGGGTTTCCCGTCCGGGACTGCGTATCTACAAGGGCAAAGAGGATCTGCCGATGGTTCGCGGTGGTCTCGGGATTGCGATCGTTTCCACCTCGCAAGGCATCATGACTGACCGGGCGGCTAGGCAGGCCGGTCAGGGCGGCGAGATCATCGCCATAGTCGCATAAGCGGGGGCTCCTCATGTCGCGTGTCGCAAAAGCAAGCATTCCCGTCCCGGCTGGGGTTACGGTCGAGCTCATTGGGCGGCAGGTCACCGTCAAGGGGCCCAAGGGCACCAGTGGGTGGACTCTGCATCCGGCGGTTACCATCGAGCACTCCGATGGGGTGCTTATGGTCCGCCCTGAAAAGGAAGATCCCGCCGCCTGGGCCCAGGCTGGCACCACGCGCGCCCTGGTAAACAATATGGTGATCGGGGTTAGCCGAGGCTTTGAGCGTAAACTCCAATTGGTCGGTGTGGGCTATAGGGCCCAAGCCCAGGGTTCGGTGCTTAAACTCAGCCTCGGATTTTCGCATCCGGTCGAGTTCTCGATTCCGGTTGGTTTGCAGGTCGCGACCCCGGTCCCGACCGAGATCCTGATCAGCGGGCATGATAAGCAGCAGGTCGGCCAGGTGGCCGCGGAGATTCGCAGCATCCGTCCGCCGGAGCCCTACAAGGGCAAGGGCGTACGCTATGCCGACGAGGTCGTGGTCCGCAAAGAGACCAAGAAAAAGAAGTAGGTGAGCACGATGGACAAGAAACAATCGCGTCTGCGTCGCGCGGCCCGCGGTCGGGCCAAGATCCGGGAGCTACGGGCTTATCGCTTGTGTGTCCATCGCACGCCGCAGCATATCTATGCCCAGGTCATTGCCCCGGGGGGAGACCGGGTGGTGGCCAGTGCCTCCACCCTCGACAAGGAGGTTCGCGGGGTGCTTGAGGGGTCGTCTGGGAATGCGGCGGCGGCGAGCCTGGTCGGTAAGAAAGTGGCAGAGCGCGCCAAAGCGGCGGGTGTCGAGCGGGTGGCCTTCGACCGTTCTGGATTTCAGTACCACGGTCGTATCAAAGCATTGGCCGATGCGGCCCGCGAAAACGGCCTGAAGTTCTAGAGGAAGCGTGATGGCGAATTTTAATCCCACGCCGGAAGGCGATGATCTTCACGAAAAGCTGATCGCTGTCAATCGCGTTGCCAAGGTGGTCAAGGGCGGACGGCAATTCGGTTTCACGGCGCTGACAGTTGTCGGGGATGGCAAAGGGCGCGTCGGTTTCGGCAAAGGTAAGGCGCGCGAGGTTCCGATCGCCATCCAAAAGGCGATGGAGAGTGCGCGCAAGAACCTGGTCGAGGTGAGCCTCAATGGTACCACCCTGCAGCCCCCGGTTAGCGCCCACCACGGCGCGGCCCATGTGTTCATGCAGCCGGCATCCGAGGGCACCGGGATCATCGCCGGGGGTGCGATGCGGGCGGTGTTCGAAGTGGTAGGGGTGCAGAATGTGCTGGCAAAATGCATCGGTTCCCGCAATCCCTATAAC
>JAEHCY010000199.1 GCA_016880695.1 Chromatiaceae bacterium
AAACGCCGCGCGCTTGTCCAGCAGCACGGAGTAATCCTCTTGGTAGGACCCGATCACGGGACCTGCCATGTAGCAAGCCCGGACGCTGCCATCCGGCCAGAAGGCCAGGAAGTCCGAATAAAACCCCACGCCAAGGTTGGGGTCCACCCAGCAGGGCTTTGAATGTGGCCTTGAGCTTTCAAGGGGTTGCGGCTCAGACGGCCTGCTGGCGCTGCGCCAGTAGGCGGGCGACGGACACATGCGGTCGGCGGGGATCGTGCGTCCGCTTCACGGGCGGCTTCTTGGGTCCGCGCGGATGCTTGCGGTACTTGCGTAATTGGACCCGCCCGGCCGTGGCGATCAGCCAGGCCGCCATCGTCGCCAAGGGGAGGGTCTGGAACACCGACCAGTCCCGGGGCTCGACCAGGGTCTCCAGGCTCTCGGTCACCCGGGCCATTTCGTGGACGAGGTAATAGCCCGAAACGCCGTCGTCGATGGCCGCGGCCCCGTGGACCTGGCGCAGGGTGGCCTTGACCACCGCCAGGCCGTTGTAGGCCACCACCGCCATCGCCAGCCCGAACAGGGCCGCCGGGGGATAAGCCAAGGTGTCGATCTCACAGCGCAGTTGCAGCGTCAAATGCAAAAAGGCTTTCTCCAGGGTCCAGCGCTCGCAGTAGAGGCGCGCCAAGGTGCAGGCATCGGCCGCGGCGGCCGGTACCGTGGTCAGCAGATAAAGGGTGTCGTCGCCATCGCGGGTCGGCTGGTGCAAGTCCAAGCGGATCCGCCGCACTTCCAGGGTTCCCGAGCCGTCCGGGGCGTCGATCACACCCCGTTGTTCGGACACTCGCCCGCTCTCGATCTCCCCGACTACCCGCAGCGCCTCCAAGGGCGTGAACGGAATTTGCGCGTGCTCGCGCACCAGTCCCACCGCCCCGCGCGCGTGCAGGCCCCACAGCAACCCCCGGGTGCAAAAGTTGCGGTCCGCGATCCACAATTCTCCCGGTTGGACCCGCGCCAGCACCGCCGGTAGCAACGCTCGCTCCTGGGTATAGGCATCCGGGCTGGGCACCAAGTCGACGATCAGGTCCAGGGCCGGATCGAACACCGCCAGCGCTTTGCCCGGCAAGGGCGCGGCCGTCTGGCCGCGCGTTTCGGCCAGGCGGTGCTCCCGTCCCGCCAGCGCGTTCCCATCCAGAATCTTCACCCGGTAGCCGGCCAACAACCCCGGACGCGCCCCACCGACTTCCGCGATCAAGGCCGTCGCCTGTTCGGCGCTGTAGCGCACCAACGCCGCCGAGGTGCTCGGTTCCAACCCGTTGAGTTTGTTATAGACCGATTTCACCGACACCGCGATCGGCACCGGCGCCGCCTGATAGGCCGCATGGATCGAGGGCTGCTGGCGACTGACCACCTGCAGCATCAACTGAAACAGGGTCGAGAACAGCAAGGTGCGCGTGTATTGCGCGCCAGCGACCGTCTCGAACCAGGCATTCAGCTGCTGAGGATTGAGACCGCGCTCCAGCACCGCGCGGGCCATGGTGGGGATCGGGAACTGCTCGGCAAAACGCTGCAGGATCGGGGCGAGCAACAAGGTCATGAGGGGGCCTCTGGTAGA
>JAEHCY010000200.1 GCA_016880695.1 Chromatiaceae bacterium
CCTGCGGGTGAGAAACATGGCATCACCGTAGCTGAAAAAGCGGTAGTGCTGCTCGATCGCGTGGCGATAGGCCGCCAGGGTTTGTGCATGGCCCGCGAAGGCGGCCACCAGCATGATCAGGGTGGATTCGGGTAGGTGAAAGTTGGTGATTAGGGCGTCCACCACCCGGAAACGGTAGCCGGGCCGAATAAAGAGCCGCGTACCGCCCCCGAAGGCCCTAAGCTCACCACCAGCCGCGGCGGTCTCGAGTGATCGCACCGTCGTCGTCCCCACCGCCACCACCCGTCCACCCCGCGTGCGCGCCGCCTCAACCTGGGCACAGACCGCCGGTTCTACCCGGAGGATCTCCTCGTGCATCGGATGCTCATCGAGGTTCTCGCAGCGAACCGGTTGGAAGGTCCCCGCCCCTACGTGCAGGGTGACCTCGACAGTTGGGATCCCCTTTGCCTTCAGGCGGGCGAGCAGGTCTTCGTCGAAATGCAGACCCGCCGTCGGCGCCGCCACGGCCCCTTGCTCGCGGGCGTAAACGGTCTGGTAACGCGACTCATCGAGCAACCCGTCCGCCCGCGCGATGTAGGGCGGTAGCGGGACATGGCCGACCCGATCCATGAGCTCCAGGAAGGGCACATCGATGCTCTCGAGCCGAAAAAGGTCCCCCTCGCGACCCTGGACCGAGAGACGCCACTGCCCCGCGACGAGGATCTCCGCGCCCGGCTTGGGCGACTTGCTCGTCCTTACCTGGACCAGCGCCTCTCGGGGCCCAATTACCCGCTCGATCAGGATCTCTACCCGTCCACCGGTGAGTTTGCTTCCCAACAGACGGGCCTTCACCACCCGGGTGTTGTTGAAGACCAGGAGATCATTCGGCCCGAGCAGCTCGGGGAGATCGCGAAACTGGAGGTCCCGCACCCGGCCGCTCGGCCCATCCAGGTAGAGCAGCCGACTGGCGCTCCGCTCCGGCAGGGGGAACTGGGCGATCAGCTCCGGAGGAAGCTCGAAGTGGAAATCCGAACGACGCATGGTCGAGCATTTTACCAGGCGACTGATGCCGAAGCGGCGCGCCAAGCCCCGGGCCGCAGGGGGTGGCAAAGTTGCACCCGCACCCGCAATCGGCCAGGATACGCCTCGCCAAACCCCTCCCTGGCGTGCCCCACCCGAAGCCCCGGTTCTCTGTCGCCGAATCGAGAAGTACCTATGATCGAACCCCTTACCCTGTCCGCCGATGGATCTCCCTTCGACCTCGAGGATCCGGACCGCTATGCTGCCTGGCGCGACGCCAAGCTCCGCGATTACCCGGAGCATCTGGCGCAACTGGTGGTCGAGATCGCCGACCCGCGGGAACTCACCGCCGCCGAGCATCGGGCCATTCTCGATCGCTGCCGAAAAACCAACATGGCGATCTACGCGAGCCGAATCGGCAACGACCCGGCCAAGGACAGCGTGCGTCGGCTCGGACTGCAGTTCGGACTGCAACGCCTCGACGACAACCTCGGCGCCGATGAGGATGCCATCTCCTCCATCACCGTGCAGTCCGACGCCCTGCACCAGGGCTACATTCCCTACACCAACCGCCCCATCGCCTGGCACACCGACGGCTACTACAACGCCCCGGATCGCCAGATCCACGCCATGGTGCTGCACTGCGTCAGCCCGGGGGCGAGCGGCGGCAGCAACGACCTTCTCGACCACGAGATCGCCTACATCCTGCTGCGGGACCAAAGCCCCGAGTACGTGCGGGCCCTGATGCACCCCGAGGCCATGACCATCCCGGCCAATCCACATGAGCCTGGGGCGGAGCGACCGGCCCGAACGGGCCCAGTGTTCTCGGCCCACCCCAGCGGCCACCTGCACATGCGCTACACCGACCGCTCCCGCAGCATCGCATGGCACGACGATCCCCTGACCCAAGCCGCCGTCGAGGCCCTCAAAACCATCCTGCACCAACCCTCACCCTGGCATTTCCAGGGACGCCTGGAGGCCGGACAGGGCCTGATCGCCAACAATGTGCTGCATACCCGCACCACCTTCACCGACGGCCCCGAGCCGCGGTTGCTGTATCGCGGTCGCTACTACGACCGCATCCAGGGAACCTGAGCGCCGCGCCAGAGACCGCTTGGGTTTTCAGACCCTTGCCCCACATCTGTAGCGCCGACGGTGCAAGCCCGAGTCCCGCGGATGCGCGGTACACGAGGAGCCGGCTGGACAAGCTCCGATCAAACTGCAAGAGCCGACCCCCATGACCGATCAGGCGACCCGGCACATACCCACAGCCATCAGCCTCCATACCAAATCCCGGCTGCTTTCGATTAGCTTTGAGGATGGACGGAGCTTCGAGCTACCCTGCGAGTACCTGCGGGTCTTCTCGCGTGCCGCCGAGGTGCGCACCGCTACCCACCCCGTCATGGGAAAGGAGCTGGTCAACATCGAACGCATCGAGCCCCAAGGACAGTACGCCGTGCGCCTGGTCTTCGACGACGGCCACGATACCGGTATCTACTCCTGGGACACCCTCTACGATCTGGGCACGAGCCAAGCGGCGAATTGGGCGGCTTATCTGGAGCGGCTCCAGGCCCAGGGCTACGAGCGCAGGGAGCCCAAGGCGGGTCAGAAGCGGCTCAAGCTGCTCTACTTTGCCTATCTTGCCCGGCGGATGCGCAAAGACTCTGAGCAGGTCATCGTCCCGGAGACGGTGGGCAATGTGAGAACCCTGATTCGCTGGCTGGTTGGGCGCAAACCGGCTGCGTCTCCGTTATTCGAGCCGACCCGGATACGGGTTACCGTCAACCGCCAGTTCGCCGAGGAATTCACTCGGCTTGAGGATGGCGATGAGGTGGCGTTCGTCCCCACCTCGCCGATCGCCCCGGCCACCCCCGGACTGATCTGACGCGCGGGGGCTGAACGTGGTAGCCGGGATCAGAAACCGCCCCTGAGCCTGCTCAGCACGAGCCGAATGGCGCCGCGGTTAGTCGAGGATGAGGCCATCTGCAGCGCTCGCTCGGCACCCACCCAGCGGCTTTCGGTATGCTCGCGGGGATCGAGGCGGATCAACCGGTGCCCGACCAGCCCCAGGGCAAACCAGTGCTCCAGGTTTTTCCGAACCCCCGGTGCGTAGCGCTCGCGCCAGGCCGGTAGGATCGGAAACCGAACCTGTCGGCGGAGGTCCTGCAGAGCGCCACCGGCGCGCAATCCGGTTTCCTCGTAGAGCTCCCGCAGCGCCGCTGTACGCGGCGTCTCCGCGGGCCGCAGGCTTCCGGTGACCGACTGCCAGAAAGTGCTGGGCTCGGTGCGCCGCAGCAGCAGAAACTCACCGCCCCAGGTGTAGACCACCACCAGAACCGATCGCGGCCGCTTGTAGGCCACCGTGTCCACCGCCGGGGGCTCGGGGTGCGGCACCGACTTCTCCTCAACCGGCGCGAGAGGGTCCTCGGTCATCGCCGCGGCTTTGGCTGTCGCGACCTGGGCGGCGCGGGGCCGGCGGCCTACTCGGCCGACGCCTCCGCCTGCGGCTGGCGCACACGCAGGGACAGTTCCCGTAACTGGGCCGGGTCGACCTGGGAGGGTGCCGAGGTGAGCAGACAGGAGGCGGTCTGGGTCTTGGGAAAGGCCATAACGTCGCGAATGGAGCTGGCACCGGTCATCAGCATGACCAAGCGGTCGAGCCCGAAGGCGATACCACCATGGGGTGGGGCGCCGTACTTGAGCGCCCGCAACAGGAATCCGAACTTCTCTTCCGCCTCCTGCTCGCCAATCTGGAGCAGCCGGAATACGCGACTCTGCAGGCTCGAGCGGTGGATACGGATGGAACCGCCCCCAATCTCGCTGCCATTGAGCACCAGATCGTAGGCGCGGGACTGACAGGCACCCGGATCGGCCTCCAGCCGATCGATCTGGTCCTCCTTGGGCGAGGTGAAGGGATGGTGCAGGGCGGACCAGCGATGCTCCCGCTCGTCCCATTCGAACATGGGGAAGTCCACCACCCACAGGGGCTGCCAACCGCCTGCGACCAGGCCACGATCCTGGCCGAGACGGGTGCGCAATGCCCCCATCGACTCGTTGACCACCGTGGCTCGGTCGGCACCAAAGAAGATCAGATCCCCATCCTGGGCGCCGGTGCGCTCCATGATGCCGGTGACGGCCGCATCGGGCAGGAATTTGAGGATTGGTGACTGCAGCCCCTCGCGACCCTTGCTCGACCACTCGTTGACCTTGACGTAGGCGAGGCCCTTCGCCCCGTAAATGCCGACGAAGCGCGCGTAGTCGTCTATCTCCTTGCGGCTGAGCTCGCCACCCTGGGGCAAGCAGAGCGCGGCGATCCTCCCCTGTGGGTCATTGGCCGGCGCGGAGAAGACCTTGAAGTCCACCTCCCGCATCAGATCACCCACATCGACCAACTCCAGGGGGATGCGGAGGTCTGGGCGATCGGAGCCGAAGCGACGCACGGACTCGGCGTAGGTCATGCGCGGGAAGGGATCGGGCAGCGCCTCGTCCAGTACCTCTTGGAACAGCCGGCGGATCATCACCTCCATGATCCCCATCAACTCGTCCTCGCTGAGGAAGGACACTTCAATATCGAGCTGGGTGAATTCGGGTTGCCGATCGGCGCGCAGATCCTCGTCGCGGAAGCAGCGCGCGATCTGGTAGTAGCGATCCATACCCCCCATCATCAGGAGCTGTTTGAAGAGCTGCGGCGACTGGGGCAAGGCGTAGAACTGCCCGGGATTGACCCGACTCGGCACCAGATAGTCTCGTGCCCCCTCAGGCGTTGCCTTGGTCAGGATCGGGGTCTCGATATCGATAAACCCCTGCTCGTCGAGATAGTTCCGCAACACTCGCGTGACCTGCGCGCGGATGCGGATGCGGCGCTGCATCTCGGGGCGGCGTAGATCGATGTACCGATAGCGCAGCCGAACCTCCTCGGAGACCTCGTGCAGATGTGCATCGAGCTGCAACGGCGGGGTTTCCGAGCGGTTGAGAATCGTAAGGTCCGTCCCCTGGATCTCGATCTCGCCGGTGGGAAGATCGGGGTTCTCGGTTCCCGCGGGGCGGCGGCGCACCTGTCCGCTCAGATGCACCACGTACTCGCTGCGGGCCTGCTCGGCGCGCTGGAATGCCTGCGGCAGATCCGGGTCGAACACCACCTGAACGAGCCCCTCCCGGTCGCGCAAGTCGATGAAGATCACCCCGCCGTGGTCGCGCCGCCGGTGCACCCACCCGTATAGCTCCACCTCTTGACCGACATGGGTGGCGTTGAGCTCACCGCAATAGTGACTGCGCATGGTGTCGTGATACTCCACTGGAAAGCGACGAGGCCGACCGACGGCCGCCGACAAAAGCATGTGATGCTAAACGAGCACCTCGGGTGGACACAACCTTGGCGAAGCCCACCGGGCGCTCATTCGGAAGACCCCTAACGAACCAGGCCCATTCTCCCCGCCGATGCCCCATCCGGCAGGGATAACCGGCGCGAAGAGTCCGCTTACTGAGAGGCCGCCGCGGGCGCCGAACCCCCCGTAGCAGTGCTGGGTGACGAAGCGCCAGAATCCGCCGCCTTGGCCTCGCCGGCCGGCTTTTCCTTCGGTCCTTTCTGGTCCTTCTGACCACTGTCGTGCAGATTGCGCTGGCTGCCCGACTTGAAATCGGTCTCGTACCAACCGCCGCCCTTGAGGCGGAAACCCGCTGCCGAGATCAGTTTACGCACCCCGGCAGCCCCGCACTGCGGACACACCGAGGGCGGGGGATCAGAAATCTTCTGCAGGAGGTCGAACTGGTGATCACAATCGTCGCATCGGTACTCGTAGATCGGCATGGGCTTGAATCTCCCGCAGATAAAAATGACCTGAGTTCTATTGTGGTAACCCGGCAAATTTCAAGCCCGCCGCGAAACGCGGACGGCGGCGGGCGTCAACGCCCCGCGAAGTAATCCGCCAGGAATTCGTCGAAACCCTTGACGTCACCCTCCTCAAGGGAATGTTGCCGTTGCAGCGACTCCCGCGCCAAGCGCCCGAAAAGCGCACGGCGCTCCTCGCCCAGTTCGCGCTGGGTGAAATACTGCCGGTGCTCCTCCGACAGGCGCTGGGCAAACGCAACAAAGGTCTCTCCCCGAGCGCGCATCTCCGCCAGGATTCGCGCCGAGGGTGTCAGCGCGGGATCGCGCACCTTCTCCTGTTGCTCGATCCAGCTATGGCGGTAGCGACGCTCCGGTCCATCGAGCAGCTCGACCACAGGGGCCATGGCCGCGAGCAGTTCATCCGCCCATTGCGTGAGCGCTACGGGCCTGCGGTCGCGCTCGAGCACGATGTCCGGGGAGCGGCCCTGGCGGGCGGTGAGGGCCTGGTTGCGGTCGATCGCCGCTCGCTCGCTGGCGTTGATCCGGGGGCTCTCCGCTAGCAAGCAGAAGACCACGAAGGCCTCCACGAAGCTGAGCTGGCTCGAGGAAACCCCCAGGGGAACAAAGGGGTCCACGTCCAGGGAGCGGACCTCCACATAGCGCACACCGCGACGCCGGAGCGCCACCGTGGGCTTCTCCAGCCACTGGAGGACTTGCTTGGGGCGCACCGTGCTGTAGTACTCGTTCTCGATCTGCAGCACATTGGCGTTGAGCTGTCGATAAGCGCCGTCGACCTTGACACCGATGGCCTCATAGTGCGGACAGGGCGTCTCGATCGCCCAGGTTAGGCTGCGCACGTAGGCATCGAGGCTGTCGTAGTTGGCCTTGAGACCCGTACCCTCCTCCAGCCGGTTCTGGTAGCCGATATCCCCCAACCGCAGCGAGGTAGCGTAGGGCAAAGAATAGCTCTGGGGATCAAACACCTCCATGTCTGTGGTGCGCCGCTGAACGAAGGACCTATCCACCGCGGGGGAGGCGCCGAACAGGTAGGCCAGAAGCCAGCCGTAGCGCTGCAGATTACGGATCAGGCGGATGTAGGATTCGGAGATGAAGTCTATCAGGTCCCCGGGGTCCTGCTCGATCGACTGCAGCAGCGGCCAGAGTTCTTCAGCCAAGGAGTAGTTGAAGTGCACCCCGGCGATGGTCTGCATGGCGCGCCCGTAGCGATGACCCAGACCCCGGCGATAGAGGGTCTTCATTAGGCCCGCGTTTGACCACCCATAATAGGCCAGGGGAATCTCCGCATCCTCCCCCAGCACACAGGGCATACTGGCCGACCACAGCAGTTCGTCCCCGAGCTGGTGGTACACGTAGGTATGGGCATCCTGGAGAAAGCCGAGAACCTGGTCCTTGTCTTCGAAGGGAGGGGTAATCAGCTCGAGCAGGGCCTCGGAAAAATCGGTGGTGATGTAGGGATGGGTCAAGGCGGCGCCCAGCCCTGGCGGGTGGGGGGTGCGCGCAAGGGCCCCGCCGGGCGACACCCGCAGGCATTCCCGCTCGATCCCCACCTGAGCGCGGCGCATCCTCGGGGCTGCCCCTGCATCCAGAATCCCGCGGATACGGCTCTCGATTTGGTTAAACAAGTCTATGGAACCCTCTGAATACGCTATGGGTTGTCAGGCGATTTGGAGTTATTATGAGCGCTGATGAGTCGCCTTTCACAAGCACCCCTACAGGCGCATCGGTGGGAGTCAGTTGGGTACTGACAGCGGAAAATCGAGGTTTCCCCAGTGAAGACATCCTTGTCAGCTCTAATCGCGGCGGCGGCACTGTTGGTGACGAGCCCCATCGCCCCGGAAATCCCCATCGCCTATCCTCTGGCCGAGACCAATTCTCCCCTGCTGTCCCTCCCCGAGGAGTCGAGCCCCCATCCCTGGCCATCGCTCGATCCGCGCCGGCTTCGCTTACACTCGAGCGCCTTTCTCGTTGTCGACGACCAGGGCCACCGCATTGCCGGCAAAGCGGTTGACTCGGCGCAACCGATTGCCTCGGTCACCAAGCTGATGACCGCAATGGTGGTACTAGATGCAGGGGCGGACCTCGATGCGACGATTGGCTTGGACCCGGAGGACCGCGACCAGATGCGTCATTCGCGTTCGCGCCTGCGAGTGGAAGGGGCGCGCCTAAGCCGCCGGGAGTTGCTCCTGATTGCGCTGATGTCCTCGGAGAACAGAGCCGCTGCGGCCTTGGGCCGAACCACGTTCCCAGGGGGCACCACCACCTTCGTCCGCGCGATGAATCTCAAGGCTCAGGAGCTCGGTATGCGCAATAGCCGCTTCGCCGACCCCACCGGCCTCGATGCGGGGAATGTGTCCACCGCCGAAGATCTGGTACGGATGGCCCGTGCCGCCATGGGGTATGCCTTCATCCGTGAGGCCACCACCTCGGCTAGCACCGAGGTCCAGCCCTACCCCGATGGTCGGGTGCTTGCCTACCGCAACACCAACCGCCTGCTCGCCAACGACCGCTGGAACATCGAGCTGAGCAAGACGGGATTCATCAACGAGGCGGGGCATTGCCTGCTCATGCGCGCGGTGATCGCGGAGCGACCTCTCTTCATCGTGCTCCTGAACTCCGCCGGGAAACTGGGCACCTTCGGAGACTCGAACCGGTTGCGGGATTGGATTCAAACCGGACTGCGAAGCGAACGCCAACGCGGCTAGCCCGCAACTCAGAGGCGGTGGAGGGATCGTCGCCAGGCGGCCGAGCACACTACTCGCCCCCGAGTCCGCCTGTCGGTTAGGCAAAGGGGCAATCGAGTACGCAACGCCCTGAATCGGGTCGCGCAGCAGACAATTTCACAACCCAGTCAGTCGCGCATTGCCGCCATGGGTTTGGGTTCCTTGGCGATGCGGATGTAATCGGCAAGGATGCGCGCCGCTTCGTTGAGCTGGATGCGGCTGATGGCGTCCGTCTCTTTCTCATTCGCCTCGTCGTTCGCCTCGCCGTCCTCATCCCCCGCCGGTTCTACGCCCTGGGAGCGTAGGAACTGATTCTTCTGGTCCTTTAGGATCTTATCGCGCCGTTTCGTCTCATCGCGTCGCTTGCGCTCTTCGAGACTGACCACCTTCTGCTGATCAACCTCGCGAAGCAGTCGCTCCCGCTCGGCGAGCATGCCGAAGCCGGAATCGCGTCCGACCCGCGCCAAAGACAGGGTCCGCAACTGCTCCACCGGGGTGACGGCTCGCGGTTGGAACTGCGCGGGCTGGATGTGGCCCCAGGGCAGCGCATTGTACAACGAGCGCTCACCATGCTTATCCGAGTCGTCCGCCGTCGGGTAGAGGATATCGGGCACCACCCCGCGGAGCTGGGTACTGCCACCGCTGATACGGAAGAACTCCGCCATCGTCAGCCGAAGGCGCCCGAGCTTCTCCCCATCCTCGGAGACGAAGCGATTAAGATCGACCAGGGTTTGCACGGTGCCCTTGCCGAAAGTGGGCTCTCCGATCACCACGCCTCGCTGATAATCCTGAATGGCCCCGGCAAAGATCTCCGAGGCCGAGGCGCTGTTGCGGTCGACCAGCACCGCCAGGGGGCCGGAGTAGACGGTGCTTGGGTCGGGATCCTTTTCCACCTCGACTTTGCCGAAGGCGTCCTTGACCTGAACCACCGGGCCGGAGTCGATGAAGAGCCCCGTAAGCTCGGTCGCCTCGGTCAGAGATCCCCCGCCATTGCCGCGCAGATCGATCACCACACCGGCAACCTGCTCCTTGTCGAGCTGCTGCAACAGGGTGCGCACATCGCGCGTGGTGCTACGGAACTCCTTGTTGCCGCGGGACTCGGCGCGGAAATCCCGGTAAAACGCCGGTACCTCGATGACGCCGATGCGCAGCCCCTGTAGGCCATCGAGACTTTCAATGATGCGAACCTTGGCCGCTTGATCCTCTAGCTCGATCTCTTTGCGCACCAGCGGCAGCTCACGAAGCGCGCCCTCGGCACCCCCGCTCTTGGGCAGAATCTGCAGCCGCACCACCGAGCCCTTGGGTCCGCGAATCAGATCCACCACGTCCTGCAGGCGCCAACCGATCACGTCTTCCATGGTGCCATCGAGGCCCTGGGCAACGCCAACGATGCGATCGCCGGCCCGGATCTGTTTGCTTTGCTCCGCCGGTCCGCCGGGGATCGTTTTTTGCACCACCGTGTGCTCGTTGTCCATGCGCAGCACCGCCCCGATGCCTTCAAGGGACAGCCGCATGCTGATGTCGAAGTTCTCCGAGCTGCTCGGCGACATGTAGCTGGTGTGGGGCTCGAGGCTCTGGGTGTAGGCGTTCACGAAGCTCTGGAATACATCGTCCGAGTTGAACTGGCTGATGCGCCGCCACAGCCCTTCGTAGCGCTTGCGCAGCACGGTACGAATCTCTTTGTCGCTCTTGCCGGACAGGCGCAGACTGAGGACATCATTCTTGATGCGCTTGCGCCAGATGTCATTGAGCTCGTTCTCGTCCTTCGCCCACGGGGCCTTGGCACGCTCAAACAGATACTCCTCCGGCTCATCGAACTTGAAAGACTGCTCGACAAGCGTTAGCGCCTTATTTACGCGCTCGTCCACCCGCTCACGATAGGTTCGGAAGATCGCGAAAGGGGTATCCAGACGGCCCCGTTTGAGATCGTCATCCAAACGCTTCTGAAGCACCGCGAAGCGGTCGATGTCCCGTTGCAGGAAGAAGGATCGGTTGGGGTCCAGGGCTTCGAGATAGCTCTTGAGAATGCTGCCGGCGAACTCGTCGTCGAGAACGATCTTCTTGTAGTGGTAACGCTCCAGGACCTTGTTGATGATCAAGGCCGCCCTGGACTGCTGGGGCGTGGGCAC
The DNA here is from genome assembly GCA_016880695.1 of Chromatiaceae bacterium. Classification (GTDB taxonomy): domain Bacteria; phylum Pseudomonadota; class Gammaproteobacteria; order Chromatiales; family Chromatiaceae; genus JAEHCY01. The sequence goes on from JAEHCY010000200.1 coordinate 10,698, forward strand.
CAGATCCTCGGAATGCACCAGATTGACCCGCGCATCCAGTGGGGCGGCGAGCACCACAGACAGCACGGCGGCGAAAAACAGACGAGAAAACCGCTTCATGGGACGACCACACACACCTGAGGTACCGATTCTGAGACCCTGCCTCTCCCTGATGAGTTCCTGGAGCTCCGACAACCCCAACCCGCGTTCGGGGCTGGTTCCTAGGAAAATCCCTTAGAGGAACCCAAGGTTAGATGCATCGGCCAAAACATTCAACAGGTTAGTGCATCGAGCAGACGCCTGATGGCCTATTGATAGGGCGGCCGGGGCCGCCCTACCGGTTGGGAACGGCGCAAACGCACGCGCCCTACTTAAGTTTTCCGATGCCCAGCATCTTGAGCACGTACTTCTCGTAGATGGGCTCCGAGGTGCCCTTTTTCATCTTGCGAATGAAGTACTTCTCGAAGGCAATCTTGGCCATGTGCACCCACTTGCCCTTCTTGAACCAGGCCACGTTGCGCGGCGGGATCTGGGGCAGCGCGACAAAGGCCGCGCCGGTATCGCCCATGTCCGCGAGACAAATCGCATTCCAGGTGGCCAGGGTATCGGCCTCCCGGCCCTGCAGCTCGCTTGAGATGTTATGCACGATGGCGGTAACCATCGACTCGATCATGTAACCGGTCTTGGGCGCACCCGTGGGTACGGCGGTGGTCTCCACAGGTGGAATGGCAATGCAGACACCAGCGCTGAAGATGTTCCGATAGGTGGGGTTACGCTGATGGGCGTCGACAAACACAAACCCTCGGGGATTGCAGAGCCCTGGCACCTTGCCGACCGCATCGACACCCCTGAAGGCCGGGAGCATCATGGAATACTTGAACTCGAGCACCTGTTCTTTGAGCTTGTGGCCCGCATCGTCATACTGCTCGATGTGCATCTTACCGGGCTCCACCTTCACCACCTTGGCGTTGGTGATCCACTTGATGTCGTGGGCGCGCATCTCTGACTCCAGCATGCCCTTGGAGTCGCCCACGCCCCCGAGCCCCAAGTGACCGATGTAGGGTTCGGAGGTGACATAGGTCATGGGGACCCGATCGCGCATCCTTCGCTTACGCAGATCCGCATCCAGGATAAAGGCATATTCGTAGGCCGGCCCAAAGCAGCTCGCAAAGGGCATCGCCCCGACGATGACCTGGCCCGGATTCTCGAGTAACCGCTGGTAGGCCTGATAGGCCTTTTCCGCATGGTCGACGGCACATACCGATTGGGTGTTACCCTCGGGACCCGCACCCTCCACCTCATCGAACACGAGCTTGGGGCCCGTGGCGATCACCAGGTAGTCATAAGACACGCTCTGGCCGTCGGCGAGGATGAGCTGGTTGTTCTGGGGGTCGATCTGATCGCAGCGCTGGGCGATGAAATTGATCCCCTTGCGCTCGACATAGGGCCGGATATCAAAGGTCACGCTCGCGCGGTCGCGCCAGCCGACCGCTACCCAGGGATTGGAGGGAACGAACTGAAAATACTCCCGTTCGTTGATGAGGGTGATCTCGTGCTCCTTCGCCAACTCCGCGCGGAGCTCGTAGGCGCAGGGCATGCCCCCTGTACCAGCACCCAATACCACCACGTGTGCCATGCAACATCCTCCTATCGAGTTCATTGTTGGGGATACTCGCCGCAGGCAGCCCTGCCCCAGCGAACCTCGGATTCGGTGTCGCGACAGGCGGTGAGAGATATCGAGACAGCGGCCAGCTTCGAACAATACAACCGCGCCTGCTTAAAATCAAAAAGATGCCGAGGTCATTGTCGGACGACCCCTCACCCGCCATCCGCACTGGGCAGGCGACTTGCCAGCTTGGTCCAGTCCACCTCCTGCAGCACCTGCGCCAGGGCGTGGAGACGCCCCTGCTTGACCGCCTCGTGGCGCTCCCGCTTATCGCGGATGCCATAGAACGGCAGCATCCGATGGAATGCCGCCTCGGTGTAGCGCGCGATGGGCGTAACCACGTCCCCCCGCCGGGTATAAAAGGCATCCTCGCCCTCGACGCAGACCCGATCGAGCACGTTGAACTGGCGGCAGGCTGCCGGCCGCAGCGGGTGAATCGAGCACACCTCGGCGACGAGAAAGGGACAGGGCTGGCCCCGACGATACCCCGCGAGCCGTTCTCGGAGGGCGGCGCGCAGATCGATCGCCATCCGCTCGCTTGCGAACCAGTAGATTCCCATGACCTCCAGCGGATAAACCGGGATCGTGAGATGACTGCGACAACAGGCGGCGCAACCCTTACCGCAGGCCAGCTCCCGGCCGCCCTGTCGGATCGCCCGCCCAATGGCCTCATGCACCCCCTGGTCGATCAGGTGATAGGCATCGAGCAATAGGGGAAGCCAGGCATGGCGTGGCTCGTCCTCGGGAAACCGCAGGCGTGTGGGCGGTGTCGGTCCCTCACGCCGGCTCTGGGCCGAGCACGTGGCGGACTGGCCAGGGGGAGCTGGCACCTCAGGCCCCGGCAGACGGGGGGGACTTCAGGTACCGCTTGCGCCGAAACAGGTCGGTGCGGCGACTGACCACCCGGTCGATGAACAAGAGCCCGTCGAGGTGGTCGAGCTCATGCTGCAGAGCCCGCGCCTCGAATCCCGCCATGCCTAGCTCAACCGGTCGACCCCAGGGATCCCGTGCCCGCAGCCGAATCTGGGTCGCCCGGATCACATTGCCGGTGTAGTCAGGAACCGACAGGCAGCCCTCCCGCCCGATCTCGTAGCCCTGCCAGTGGGTGATCTCCGGGTTAACCAGAACCTGGTGCCCTTGATTGGCGATGTTGGGCTTGGAGGAGACATCGACGATAACGA
>JAEHCY010000201.1 GCA_016880695.1 Chromatiaceae bacterium
CCAGCAACTTCGATCGCGAGTTCCAGGGCACGGTCACGGTGCGCCGAGCGCTGCAGCGCTCGCTCAACGTCCCGGCGGTGCGGTTGCTCGATGCGGTGGGTCCGGCGCGGCTGGTCGGGCGCCTGCGCCGGGCCGGCGCGGAGCCGGTGCTCTCGGAGCTGTCTCCGGCGGGACTCGCCATCGGTCTCGGCGGGGTCGGGGTGCGCCTCACCGATCTGGTGACCCTGTACGCGGCCATCGCCCGTGGCGGTGCTCCAGTGATGCTGAGGGAAACCCGGGATGGGCCGCCACCGGCCGCTGCGCAACCGCCGGTGCTGGACCAGCGGGCCGCCTGGTACGTTGCCTCCATCCTCTCCGGGGTGCCCGGGCCCAGCGGCGTCGCCCCGGATGGACTGGCCTTCAAGACCGGCACCTCCTACGGCTACCGCGATGCCTGGGCGGTGGGCTTCGATGGGGCGCACGTGGTGGGTGTCTGGGCGGGACGGGCCGATGGCGCGCCGGTTGCGGGGCTCACCGGCATCGACATCGCCGCTCCCCTCCTGATCGATACCTTCACGCGGCTCGGCCGGCGGGTTCCCCTTGCCGAGCCACCGCCCGGCATCCTGACCGTCGCCACGGCGGGTCTGCCGCCGCCCCTGCGCCATGTGGGCGGACCCCGTGGCGGCGATGCGCTCGGGGCGGAGGCCCCCGAGATCGCCTTCCCGCCGCCGGGGTCGCGCATTGCACTGGTGGGGGAGGGGGGTGCTCGGCGGTTCACGCTCAAGGTGCGCAATGGCAGCCCGCCCTTTACCTGGTTCGCCAACGGCGCCCCGGTGGCCCGGGAGCCCTTCGCCCGCACCGCCCAGTGGAGTCCGGACGGCCCGGGCTTCACCACCCTCTCGGTGGTGGATGGACGGGGTCGGGCGAGCCGAGTGCAGGTGTTTCTTGAGTGAGGGGGAGCCTTGGTGAGACCATCGAGGCGAATGCCGATCACCCTGTGGCGCACGCGGTGGCCCACCACTGGGCGTCGGCGATCTCGCGGCGCCGCCAGGTGCCCGCCCGTTTGCCGTTGCTCTTGTGCAGGAGATAAGCCGATGCATCCTCCACGCGGATCGTCCGCAGTCGGTCGCTATCGGGCGGCTTTCCTTGCGGTGGCGCTGTTGGTGAGCGCCTGCGAGCGGCCGGCAACCGCCCCCCCGGTTGTCGCTACCCCGGGGGAACGGTTGAGCTTTGCGGGCACCTGGACGGCCACCGGCACCCGCCAGACGCTCCTGCTGGAGCCGGGCCACCGGGCGGCGATCTTCAAATTGAGCGGCTCGCTGCTGTTGACTGGAGACCAGCGGCCGAGCCTGGGTTTCAAGTCGGAGGTCATCGGTTTCTCCGATACTCTGAACGGCCTACAGGCCCGCAGCGTCTGGACCGACGCCCAGGGCGAGCGGGTGTTCAGCGAGCTTCGGGGCGAAGAGGTTGACCCGGGTAAGCTCGTAGAGGGCAGGTTTCTCGGGGGGACGGGTCGCTACGCGGGGGTGTCCGGGGAATATACGTTCACCTGGCGCTACCTGGTGGATAACGAGGACGGCGAGGTGAGCGGGCGGGTGGTCGGTCTGCAGGGCTGGGCGCGCCTGGGCGCGCCTGGCGCTGTCGCGCCCGCTGCGGGAGGTCAACCATGAATGCGCCCGATTCCAGAGACCAGATAACCGCTCGGCAAATGGTGCCGGTGATCCTGGCAATCGGCATCTGGTTCTCGCCGATTCCCGAGGGGCTAACGGCCGATGCCTGGCACCTCTTTGCCATTTTCGTCTCCGCGATCCTCGCCGTCATCATCAATGCCTTCCCGCTCCTGACCTCGGCCCTGTTAGCGGGCTCCGCGGCCGTGCTCACCGATACGCTCGATCCGGCCAAGGCCTTCGCCGGCTTTGCCAACCCAAGCGTGCTCCTGGTGGTGGTCGCCTTTCTCGTCGCTCAGGCGGTGGTCCAGTGCGGGCTCGGGAGGCGGATCAGTCTGCACGTGGTCGAACGGTTCGGGAAATCGACACTCGGGCTGGGCTACAGCATCTTCATCACCGACGCCTTGATTGCGCCCGGTTTCCCGAGCAACACCTCGCGCGGCGGCGTGCTCTACCCGATCATCCTCGCCCTCGCCCAGGGCAGCGGCTCGGTGCCCGACGACGAGGGCCGACGCCGCCTGGGCGGCTTCCTGATGTTCTGCGGCATGGCCAGCCTCAGCGTCTCCTCCGCCCTGTGGCTCACCGCCACCTCGGCGAATCCGATCGGCGTGTCGCTGGTGGCGGAGCAGGGTCTGCGGGTCAACTTCGGCTCCTGGCTGCTCGTCGCATCCGTGCCCGCGCTGGTGGTGATCGGACTGCTTCCGCTGATGCTCTATCGGCTGTTCCCGCCGGGGGTGACCGATACGCCGGATGCGCCGCAGGCCGCGCGCGAGGCGCTCCGCTCGATGGGATCCCTATCGCGTGACGAATGGATCACCGCCGTGGTGTTTGGATCCATGGTGTGCGCCTGGATCTTGGGTGGGGCCTTTAATCTCAGCCTCACGGCGGTGGCCATCGCCGGACTCGGGACCCTGCTCGCCACGCGAGTGCTGGCGCTGCGGGATATCCACGAACAGGGCGGCACGCTGGCCACCTTTCTCTGGCTGGCGGTACTGTTTGCGCTGAGCGGACAGCTCAACGAGATGGGTTTCATGAGCTACGTCGGCGAAAGGCTGGCCTTGCTGCTCGGCGACCTCTCCTGGCCGGTCGCCTATGTCGTCCTGCTCCTGCTCTATGTGCTGCTCCATTACCTGTTCGTCAGCCAGTCGGCACAGGTGCTCGCTCTCCTCGGGGTGTTCCTCGATGTCGGCGTCCAGGCTGGCGTACCCGTGCACCTGATGGGCTTTGCACTGCTGTTCGCCAGCAGCTACTTCTCGACCCTCACCCCGCAGGGCGGCAGCCAGAACATCATCTTCGCCGCCAGCGGCTATTTGACGCAGCGCGAGCTCTACCGCCTGGGGCTGCTGACCACGGTCTTCTGCACGCTGGTCTTTCTTGGCATCGGAACCCCTTGGATACTCTGGGTCGGGGGATAGTCCGCCGCATCGAGAGGCATCTCAGCGCGTCGGGGTAGGAACCGGGAGAATCGGTTGAGCCTCGTGCGCGATGCCCCTCGGCCCAACCCCACCAGTATCAGCACCACGGCCAGATCCAGGGCGGGGCAGCCACCGAATTGGAGTTGCTGGCCGGGATGGGTTGGTAAGGGCGCACGGGGCCGCAATTGCGTATACTTCCTTGCTTTTTATCGGATCGGCGGCGGGCTTTCCCCCATGCAGGTCATTCGTGGGTTGCACAACCTCCGCATCTCGCACCGGGGATGCGTGGCCACCATCGGCAACTTCGACGGGGTGCACCTGGGGCATCAGGCCGTATTCCGCAATCTGCTCGAGCATGGACGCGATCTCGGGCTACCGGCCACCGTGATCACCTTCGAGCCGCAGTCGCTTGAATACTTCGCCCCCGACGCGGCCCCGCCGCGGCTCACGCGCTTGCGGGAGAAACTGCAAGCGCTGAGGGATTCGGGCATCGGGCGCGTGGTCGTGCTCGAATTTGGACCCAAGCTCGCAGCCATGGAGGCGCATGAGTTCGTGCGGGAACTGCTGGTGGAGGGCCTTGCCGCCCGGTTGCTGTTCGTGGGCGACGATTTTCGCTTCGGCTACCGCCGGATGGGGGATTACGCCCTGCTCGAGGAGATGGGGCGGGCGCACGGCTTCGCGGTTTCCAATCTCAATACCGTAACCCAGGGTAATCTCCGGGTGAGCAGCACGCGCATCCGCGAGGCACTCACCCAGGGGGACATCGAGACGGCCGAAGGTCTGCTGGGGCGGCCTTATCGGATCTGCGGGCGGGTGGCGCATGGGGCGGAGCGGGGCCGCATGATCGGCTTTCCCACCGCGAACCTCGACCTGCACCGCCGGTTCAGCCCGTTGCGTGGCGTGTTCGCGGTCCTGGTGTATGGTTTGGAAGATGCCCCGCTCCCCGGCGTGGCCAATATCGGCACCCGGCCGACCGTGAGCGGTGATGCCCGCTACCTGCTTGAGGTGCACCTATTTGACTTCGCGCGCCGGATCTACGGGGCCCACGTACAGGTGGAGTTTCGGCGCAAACTTCGTGACGAGCGGCGGTTTCCTTCGTTCGAGGCCCTGCGCCGCCAGATCGCACTCGATGCCGGGCTGGCGCGGGAGGTCCTTGGGCTCGTCCCGATGACCGTCCCTTGAGGCCGTTTTCTGAATCGATTTTGATGAGTAAAGGCAAGTGGCCGTGAGCAACTACAAAGACACCCTCAATCTGCCCAACACGGCGTTTCCGATGAAGGCCAACCTGGCGGAGCGCGAGCCCGACATGCTGCGGCACTGGGAGACGCTCGGTCTCTACGCCCGCCTGCGCGAGGTGGCCGCGGGACGCCCCCTGTTCATCCTGCATGATGGCCCGCCCTACGCGAACGGCGAGATCCACATCGGGCATGCGGTGAACAAGGTGCTGAAGGACATCATCGTCAAGAGCCGCACCCTCGAGGGTTTCGATGCCCCCTTTGTGCCGGGTTGGGACTGCCATGGCCTGCCCATCGAGCTGCAGGTGGAGAAGAAGGTGGGCAAGCCCGGCGGCAAGGTCACCGCCACCCAGTTCCGCGCGGCATGCCGCCAGTACGCCACCGAGCAGGTGGAGCGGCAGCGGGCCGACTTCAAGCGCCTCGGCGTCGTCGGTGATTGGGACCATCCCTACCTGACCATGGATTTTCGCTTCGAGGCAGACATCATCCGGGCGCTGGGGCAAATCGTGGCCAACGGCCAAGTGCAGAAGTGCTTCAAGCCGGTGCACTGGTGCACCGATTGCCGCTCCGCGCTGGCGGAGGCCGAGGTGGAGTACAAGGACAAGGAGTCCTACGCCATCGACGTGCGCTTTGCCGTGCTGAGCGAGGATGGCTTGATGGCCCGCTGTCATGCCATCCCCAATGGCCACGGCGATGGCCCTCTGTCGGTGGTGATCTGGACGACCACCCCCTGGACCCTGCCCGCGAACCATGCGGTTGCCCTGAATGCGGACCTCGAATACGTGGTGGTGCAAACCGAAGGCGAGCACGGCCGGGAACGTCTCCTGGTGGCGGAGGGGCTACTCAAGGACACCATGGACCGCTGGGGCATCGACCGTTATCACGTGATCGCCTACGGCAAGGGGTCCGCGTTCGAGGGCCTGCACCTGCAGCATCCTTTCTACGCCCGCGAGGTTCCCATCATCCTCGGCGAGCACGTGACCCTGGAGGCGGGCACCGGGGCGGTACACACGGCGCCCGGGCACGGCCTGGAGGATTACATCGTCGGGTTGCGCTACGACCTGCCGGTGGATAACCCGGTGGGTGCCGATGGTTGTTTCCTCGAAAGCACGCCCCTGTTCGCCGGTGAGCACGTCCTCGCCGCCAACGCCCATGTGGTCACCGTCCTGCGCGCCAAGGGGCGGCTGTTGCGCGAGGAGCGCGTTGCCCACAGCTACCCCCATTGCTGGCGCCACAAAACCCCGATCATTTTCCGCGCCACCCCCCAGTGGTTCATCAACATGGACCGCAAGGGCCTGCGCCGCGCGGCGCTCGAGGCCATTGGCGAGGTGAGCTGGCTGCCGGACTGGGGTCGGGCGCGGATCGAGGGTATGGTGCAAAACCGCCCCGACTGGTGCATCTCGCGCCAGCGGGCCTGGGGGGTGCCGATCGCACTCCTGGTCCACAAACAGACCGGCGCCCTGCATCCGGACAGCGCACGATTGCTCGAGGAGGTGGCCCAGCGGGTGGAACGCGAAGGGGTCGATGCCTGGTTCAATCTCCACCCGGCAGACCTGCTCGATCGCGAACAGGCGGCGGACTATGAGAAGGTGCCTGACGTGCTCGACGTCTGGTTCGACTCCGGTGTCACCCACGCTTGCGTGCTCGAGCACCGGGCGGGTCTGCGCTCGCCGGCGGATCTGTATCTGGAGGGGTCCGATCAGCACCGGGGCTGGTTCCAGTCCTCGCTGCTGGCGGCGGTGGCCATGTACGGTCGGGCGCCCTATCGGGAGGTGCTCACCCACGGTTTCACCGTGGATGCCGAAGGGCGCAAGATGTCCAAGTCCCTGGGCAACGTGGTGGCCCCCCAGCAGGTCATGCGTACCCTGGGGGCCGATATCATCCGGCTGTGGGTGGCGGCCACCGATTACCGCGCCGAGATGGGCGTCTCCGATGAGATCCTCAAGCGGACCGCCGATGCCTATCGCCGCATCCGCAACACCGCCCGATTCCTCCTGGCCAACCTCAACGGTTTCGATCCTGCTCACCATCAGGTGGCGCCCTCCGCCATGATCGAGCTCGATCGCTGGGCGGTGGATCGGGCGTTCCAGCTGCAGGAGGAGATCCTCAAGGCCTATCGCGACTACCAGTTCCACCTGATCTACCAAAAGATCCATAATTTCTGTGTGGTGGATCTGGGCGGCTTCTACCTCGACGTGATCAAGGACCGCCAGTACACCACCCAGGCGGATAGCCTGCCGCGTCGCTCCTGCCAGACCGCCATGTACCACATCCTGGAGGCCCTGGTGCGCTGGTTGGCGCCGATCCTGAGCTTCACCGCGGATGAAATCTGGCGGTACATCCCCGGTGAGCGTCCGCCTTCGGTGCTCCTCACCGGCTGGTATCAGGGGCTCTCTGCCCTGGATACCGGGGATCCCTTCGACCGCGCCTTCTGGGAGCAGGTGAGCGCGCTGCGGGCGGTGGTCGGCAAGGGCCTCGAGCAGCTCCGTGGCGAGGGGCGCATCGGCTCATCGCTCGATGCGGAGGTCGATCTCTATTGCGATGACCCGCTACTCCCGTGCCTGGCTGGGCTGGGGGATGAGCTGCGGTTTGTCCTCATCACCTCCGCTGCCCGTATCCATGCAGAGACGGAGGCCCCCGCGGAGGCCACCGAAAGCGAGATGCCGGGGCTGCGGCTCAGTGTGCGTCCTTCCGAGCACCCCAAATGCGTGCGCTGCTGGCACCACCGCGAGGATGTGGGTCAGCACCCCGGCCATCCGGAGCTCTGCGGTCGCTGTGTGGAGAACCTGGAGGGAGCGGGGGAGGCGCGCCGGTTCGCATGATGGGGTCGCGGCGGGGGATGTTGCGCTGGCTTTGGCTGTCGGTGGTGGTGGTGGGGCTCGATCAACTGACCAAGGCGCTGGCGGAGGAGTGGTTGCCGCCCTATGAGCCCTTGGAACTGTTGCCGTTTCTCAACCTCAGGCTCATGTATAACGAAGGGGCAGCCTTCAGCTTTCTCAGCCAGGCGGGGGGGTGGCAGCGCTGGTTCTTCGTGGCGGTGGGTGTGGTGGTGACAGGGATTTTGGTCGCCTGGCTGCGGGGCCTCAAGTCCGGGGAACGCTGGCAGGCGCTGGGGCTGTCCCTGATCGTGGGCGGAGCGGTGGGGAACCTCATCGACCGGATCCTCTACGGGCGGGTAGCGGATTTCATCGACGTCTACGTCGGGCGCTGGCACTGGCCGGCCTTCAATCTGGCGGATTCCGCCATCACGGTGGGCGTGGTGCTGCTCCTGATCGACGCCCTGCGGGAAGCGCGAGCGCCACGGACGGCGGACTGAGAAGCGGGGCTCGTCGGTTCCGCCCATCCGCCCGCCATGCCAGAGTCCGGGCTAGTGAAGGTTATATTCTAGGGCGGTCGAGCAGGAGGTATCGCCATGCACCGCATCACCGTTGTCGGCTCCGGCTTCGCCGGGCTCACCGCCGTGCGCAGGCTCCGGGCCTCCGGGCAGGATCTCGCAATCACCCTGGTCAGCCCGCGGCCGGAGCTCATCTACTATCCCGGGCTGATCTGGGTTCCCTGCGGGCTGCGTACCGGGGAAGATCTGCGCATCCCATTGCAGGGATTCTTCCACCGCCAGCGGGTGACCCACCTCGCCGCCGAGGCGGTGGGTCTGGCGGATGAGGGGCGAACACTCCTGACCACCGCTGGCCCGCTGCCAAACGACGGGCTGATCATCGGTTCCGGCGGGCGATTCCTCAAGAAGCTACCGGGTATCGAGCATGCCATCACCCCCTGCGAAGGGATCCCCGCGGCAATTCAGATCCGCGATCGCCTGCGGGAGATGAGGGGCGGGAGCATTGCGCTCGGGTTCGCCGGCAATCCCAATGAGCCGAGCGCCATGCGCGGCGGACCCATGTTCGAGTTCCTCTTCGGCATCGACAACCAGCTTCGCCAGGAGAACCGGCGCGAGCGCTTCCGCCTGGTGTTCTTCTCGCCCGCCGAGCAACCCGGCAATCGTCTCGGGCCCAAGGCGGTCAAGGGGCTGCTCCGGGAGATGCAGCGGCGGGGCATCGAGACCCACCTGGGCCACAAGCTTAAGGGATTTACCGCCACCGAGGTGTTGACCGAGGGTGGTAACTTTGCGGCCGACCTCATCCTGTTCATGCCCGGGATGACCGGGAATCTCTGGTTCGACAATACCCCACTGCCACGCTCCCCGGGGGGGTTGATCCAGGCCGATGCCCACTGCCGCGTGCCGGGGTTCGAGCGGGTGTACGTGGCGGGAGACTCTGGCAGCTTCCCCGGTCCCGAGTGGATGCCCAAGCAGGCCCACATGGCGGACCTCCAGGCCACCGCGGCGGCGGCGAATCTGCTCGCCGAGCTGGACGGCCGGGCACCCACCAAGACCTACCGGGTGGAGCTCGTGTGCATCGTCGACAGCAATCAATCGGGCATGCTGGTGGCCCGCAACCAGCGATACAGCCTGATCCTGCCTTCGCTCCGGCTGTTCCACTGGCTCAAGCGGGGTTTCGAGTGGTGGTATCTGCGCCCCTACCGCTGATGGCCCGATTCGCTAACAGGGGCTAGCCGAACAGGAGCTTGACCGCGATCGCTAAGCTGATGACCACCAGCAAGGGGCGCACTACCCGACCCCCGTGGCGTAGCACCAGATGGGAGCCGGTCCAGGCGCCGATCAACTGCCCCGACGCCATGACCAAACCGGTCTTCCAGGCGACATAACCACCCAGCACAACCCAACAGAGTGAGGCGATGTTGCTGGTGAAGTTGAGGAGCTTGGTGTGGGCGGTGGCCCGCCGCAGGTTATAACCCAGGAGCAGGATGAAGGCCGCCGCGAAGAAGGTGCCGGTACCAGGGCCGAAAAAGCCGTCGTAGAACCCCACCGTGGTGCCGATGGTGAGGGCGAAGACGCCGTCACCGATACGCCGATGGCTGTCGACGTCCGCCACCCGCGGGGAGAACAGGAAATAGACGGCGGAGCCGGCCAAGAGGACCGGAATCACCCGCTGCAGCAGCTCCGGGTGCAGGTGCTGCACCAAGAGCGCCCCCGCGCTGGCCCCGAGGAAGGTGCAAGCGACGGCGAGGCGGCTGCGACGCAGATCGAGCGCCCCCTGGCGCAGGAAGGCGAAGGTGGCCGTGGAGCTCCCGAAGCTGGCCTGGAGCTTGTTGGTAGCCAGTGCCTCGACCGGTCCAAGTCCGGACCATAGCAGCGCCGGCACCGTCAGCAGACCTCCGCCGCCGGCGATGGCGTCGATCAGGCCAGCGAGGAGGGCAATAGCGAAGAGGATCGCGTCGAGCTCGGTCACGGAGTGCAGGGCGGGCCGACTTGAATTAACCACGCGGGGTGCCTAGTTTAGCGCCATCCCGCAATCCCGTAAGCAGGTTTCCCGCCACCATGCATGCCCTTTCGGTTCGAGCGCTGCGAAAAACCTATCGCAATGGGCTCGAGGCCCTCCGCGGGGTGGACCTGGCGGTGGAGGAGGGGGATTTTTTTGCCCTGCTCGGACCGAACGGGGCGGGAAAGTCCACCCTGATCGGTATCATCTGCTCGCTCATCAACAAGACCCATGGCCAGGTACGGGTGTTTGGCCAGGATCTCGATCGCGCGCCCGAGGCGGTGAAGGCCTCGATTGGCCTGGTGCCCCAGGAGTTCAATTTCAACCTGTTCCTGCCGCCGATGGAGATCCTGATCAATCAAGCGGGGTATTACGGGATTGCGCGCCGGGCGGTGCAACCCTGGGCGGAGGAGCTCCTGCACCGCCTGGAGCTCTGGTCCAAGCGCGACGAAGAGGCACGCAAGCTCTCGGGCGGGATGAAGCGCAGGCTGATGATCGCCCGGTCCCTGGTGCATCGTCCCAGGCTCCTGATTCTGGACGAGCCCACGGCCGGGGTGGACATCGAGATCCGCCGGGCGGTGTGGTCGTTCCTGCGGGATCTCAACCGTCAGGGCACCACCATCATCCTCACCACCCATTATTTGGAGGAGGCGGAGAGCCTTTGTCGCCACATCGCCATCATCCATCAGGGGCAGATCGTGGAGCAGGCCGCCACCCGCACCCTGATCGATCGGCTAGCCATCGAGACCTTCGTGCTGAACCTTCGTGGCGACCTCGCCGAGGTGCCGGAGCTTGGCGGGTTCGTGCTCGAGCACCTCGACAGCTCCACCCTCGAGGTATCGGTGACCCGGGAGCAGACCATCAATGGGCTGTTCGAGGCCCTGTCGCGTAACGGTGTGGAGGTCTTGAGCCTGCGCAACAAGCAGAACCGCCTCGAGCAGCTCTTCCTCAGCCTGGTGGACCGGGGTGGCCTGGCCGAGGAGCCCCGTCGGTGACCCGCTGGCAGCGCAATGCGGTGGCCTTTCGCACCATATTTGCCAAGGAGGTGCTGCGCTTTCTGCGCATCTGGGTACAGACCATCCTGCCCTCCGCAGTGACCACCGCGCTCTACTTCATCATCTTCGGCCACCTGATCGGCGAGCGCATCGGCCCCATGGATGGTTTCGCCTATCGCGATTTCATCGTGCCGGGACTGCTCCTGATGTCGGTGATCACCAATGCCTACGCGAATGTGGTCTCGTCGTTCTACAGCAGCAAGTTCTCGCACTATGTGGAGGAGTTGTTGATTGCCCCCCTGCCCAACTGGGTGATCCTGGCGGGCTACGTAGCCGGCGGAGTGGCGCGAGGCACGGTGGTTGGGGTGGTGGTGACCGCTGTGGCGATGGTCTTCAGCGACTTGCAGGTGCAGAGCTACGGGGTGACGTTGCTGGTGTTTGTGCTCACCGCGGTGCTGTTCGCCCTGGGAGGGTTCATCAACGCGGTCTATGCCAACAGCTTCGATGACATCTCCATCGTTCCCACCTTCGTGCTGACCCCGCTGACCTACCTGGGTGGGGTATTCTATTCGATTCACCTTTTGCCCCCCCTCTGGCAGCAGGTATCATTGGCGAACCCGATCCTCTACATGGTAAATGCCTTTCGCTTCGGCATCCTCGGTGTGTCCGACATCCCTGTGGCGGTCGCCTTTGGCATCATCCTGTTGTTGATTCTGGCCTTAACCTTGTTTAGTCTGCGGTTGCTCCGGCGTGGCGTTGGCATCAAGACCTGATTGGGCTTGTCTTGAGTCCGACGAGGTGGGAATATTCACCAGTTCCGCGGAATAGGTGATGTAGATCACAAATCTCTGTGGTTGCCCCCTTCCTTGTGGTCACCAGACCGCTGCGTGTCTGCGGTTTGTCCCTCTATGTTCATAACCTTAGCCCCGAGCGCCGAGAGCCCCACACCGTGCCAGCCTCCAGTTCTTCCCGACCCACCACCCGCGACACCGAAGGCAGCCCGCCCAAGCGCCCGAATCGTCCCTTTCGACGCCTGTTCTGGAGGCTGTTCACCGCGTCCCTGGTGGTGCTGATCGCGCTCGGGCTAGCGGGCATTCTCTATGTCATCCACCTCGACGGGGTAGTACGGCAGAAATTCGAGGGCAAACGTTGGGCGTTGCCCGCGCGGGTCTATGCCCGTCCCCTCGAACTCTGGGTTGGCCGGCCGTTGCTGGCCGACGAGCTGGAGCGCGAGCTGCAGCGTCTGGCCTACACCAAGGTCGCGCAGCCCGACCGGCCCGCGAGCTATGCGCGGGACAAGGGCACTTTTCTGGTCAAGACCCGCTCCTTCGAGTTCTGGGACGGGCGGGAGCCGGCCCGCTACCTGGATATCGCGATCCAGGGCGATGCCATCACCCGGCTGCGCGAGGTCAAGGGGGATGAGCTGGCCCTGGCGCGTCTGGATGCGCCCCTGATTGCGAGCATCTATCCCGCCCATCATGAGGATCGGATCCTGGTTCAGCGCGGGGACTTGCCCGATCTGCTGGTCCGCACCCTGATGGCGGTGGAGGACAAAAACTTCTTCGACCATCATGGCGTCGATCCCAAGGCGATCCTCCGCGCCTCCTGGCGCAACTTCCGGGCTGGGGCGGTGGTCGAGGGGGGCAGCACCTTGACCCAGCAACTGGTCAAGAATTTCTACCTCACCCAGGAGCGCTCCCTGCAGCGCAAGCTCAACGAGGCGGCCATGGCCCTGGCGCTGGACTGGCGCTTTGAAAAGGACGACATCCTCACCGCCTATGTCAACGAGATCTACCTGGGCCAGGACGGCCAGCGGGCGATTCACGGTTTCGGTCTTGCCAGCCAGTTCTTCTTCAACCGCCCACTGCAGGATTTGGGTGCGGCCGAGATTGCCACCCTGGTGGGGCTGATCAAGGGTCCGTCGCTCTACAATCCCCGGCGAAGTCCAGAGCGTGCGTTGCAGCGGCGCAACCTGGTGATTGATGTGCTGGCGGAGAACGCGGTCATTAGCCCGGAGCAGGCCGCGGAGGCGAGGGCGCGCCCCCTGGGGGTGAGTGAACGGGGAGGGCGCCCCACCGGGGACTATCCCGCCTTCATGGATCTGGTCCGGCGCCAGCTCAATCGGGACTACCGCGAAGAAGATCTGCGCTCCGAGGGGCTGAGGGTTTTTACCACCCTTGATCCGATGCTGCAGGATCAAACCGAAGGGGTGGTCGAGCGCGGGCTCGAGCGCGTGGAGAAGCGTAACGGTTTGTCCAAAGGCAAGCTCGAGGCCGCTGTCGTGATCTCCTCCGCTACCGATGGGGAGGTGCTGGCCCTGGTCGGTGGACGCCGAAGCGAATACGCAGGCTTCAATCGGGCGCTGGACGCGCGCCGTTCCATCGGTTCCCTGGTCAAGCCGGCGGTCTATCTGGCCGCTTTGGCGGACCCCACGCAATACAGCCTGGTCAGCCGATTGCGCGACGAGCCGGTCAGTCTCGATATTCCCGGCTCCAAGCGTTGGGAGCCAAAGAACTACGACGGTAAAACCCATGGCCGCGTGCCACTCTACGAGGCCCTGGCGCGTTCCTACAACCTGGCCACGGTGAATCTCGGCCTCAGTGTGGGTGTCGCGCGGGTGGCCAAGCTGCTCGAGGACCTGGGGGCAGGCGGTCCGGTGAAGCCGGTACCGGCACTGTTGCTGGGGGCCACCTCGCTGGCGCCGGTCGATGTGGCCCAGATCTACCAGACCATCGCCAGCAGCGGGTTCCGTACCCCCCTGCGGGCGATTCGCGATGTGCTCGACGCGCAAGGGCGGCCGCTCGCCCGCTATCCGCTCACCGTGCAGCCGGTCGTCTCCCCGGAGGCGACTTACATCCTGCAGTGGGCGATGCAGCAGGTGGTGGAGCAGGGAACGGGCAAGCCGCTCAAGGCGATCCTGCCAAAGGACCTCAAGGTTGCGGGCAAAACCGGTACCACCGATGAGCTGCGCGATAGTTGGTTTGCCGGCTTCAGCGCCGACAAGGTGGCGGTGGTCTGGGTCGGGCGTGACGACAACCAGTCTGCGCACCTCAGTGGGGCAGCCGGTGCGCTGCCGCTGTGGGGTGATATCATGGTCCAGAGCCGCAGTCAGTCATTGGCGCTACTGCCCATTGAGGAGGTCGAGGAGGTTCGCGTCGACGTGGCCTCGGGACTGCTGGCGGAGGGCGCTTGCCAGAGGGCGCGCCTGGTGCCGTTCGTCAAGGGCACCGCTCCGTCCCGGCGCTCGAATTGCGGGGCCGAGCCGGTCGTCGACCGCTCGGATTGGCCACCCTCGGCGCCGCAAGCGGTGGAGAAGGCCAAGGCTGAAGAGCCCCCGGCCCAAGCGGCGGCCGCGGCCCCCGCGCAAGACGAGTCAGGCAACCCTGTTTCCAAGTTCTTTCGGAGTATCTTCAAGCGGTGACACCTAAATTTCTGCTGATGGCCGTTGCGGTCCTGTACCTGACCGGATGCTCGCTGGTCCCCCAGCGCGAGAAGCCGGCGCCGGTGGTGAAAGCGGGCGACGCTCCCGCGGCAGGGCAACAGCGGCCATCGGCCCAGCCTGGCGGTCCGGCGGTCGTGGTGCAGGAGGCGCCGCCTGCTCGCGGCGTAGAGATCCATCCCTATACCCCCCCGCCACCGGGTCCGGTATTGCCCCCGAGTCTGCCCGTGGGGGGGGAAACCCAGCCCCCGGCGGCGGCAGTTCCCCCGCCACCGCCCAGCTCCGCGGCGGTGCCGCCTCCGCCGCCAGCCCCGGTATCGGTACCTCCGCCACCCCCGCCACCCCCTGCACCGGTGCCTGGCCCCGCGGTGGAACGCCCGGTCCCTGCGGGGTCGTCGAACGGCTTCGAAACGCAAACCGCCTATGTGCCGCCAGCCCCGGCAAAGCCTGGCGTGAGTGTCCCCGCGGAAACCCTGCTTAAGGATGCGGAACGCCAGAACCAGGAGCGGGACTATAGCGCCGCGGCTGCCACCTTGGAGCGGGCCCTGCGGATCGAGCCGCGCAATGCCTACCTGTGGAATCGGCTCGCCCACGTCCGCCTCAATCAGGGCCAGCACAACCTTGCCGGCAATCTAGCAGACCGCTCCAATGCCCTCTCCAAGGAGGCGTCGCTCAAGCAGGATAACTGGGGTGTCATTGCCGCTGCCCGCCGCCAGAGCGGCGACGCGGCCGGTGCCGCCGAGGCCGAGCGCAAGGCCCGCGGCGGGAGCTGAGCGGGTAGCCGGGTCCGCGGTGGGTTGCCGCGAATGCACGACCTCGGTGCGATCTTTGACCGCGACGGACTCCTTGCCCGAAAGATTCCCGGCTTCAACTATCGGCCCCAGCAGCAGGCAATGGCCTGCTCAGTGGCCGAGGCGATCGAGAATCGCGGCTCGTTAATCTGCGAGGCCGGCACCGGCACCGGCAAGACCTTCGCCTATCTGGTCCCCGCCCTGATCTCGGGGCGCAAAGTGATCATCTCCACCGGGACGCGCAATCTCCAGGACCAGCTCTACCACCGCGACCTTCCCCGGGTGCGTCAGGTCCTGAGAAGCCCGGTGAAGACCGCGCTACTCAAGGGACGCGGCAACTACCTCTGTCGGTTCCGCCTGGACCAGGCCGTCGCCGAAGGGCGCCGACTGCCCCCCTCACTCCAGGCCGAGCTCGAGACGATCCGCCGCTGGTCGGTCGAGACCCGCCGCGGCGACGTGGCCGAGGTGGACGTCGCGGAGGATTCACCCCTGTGGCCGCGGGTGACTTCAACCACGGACAACTGCCTTGGTCAGGACTGTCCCGATTGGGACGGGTGCTTCCTGGTCGAGGCCCGCCGCCGTGCCCAGGAGGCGGATTTGGTGGTGATCAACCATCATCTGCTCTGCGCCGACCTCGCGCTCAAGGAGGAGGGGTTCGGTGAGGTGCTCCCGGGGGCAGACTGCTTCGTGGTGGACGAGGCCCATCAACTGCCCGAGGTGGCGAGCAGCTTTTTCGGCGAATCGGTGGGCAGTCGGCAGCTCTTCGATCTGGTGCGGGATACCGAGACCGAGTATCACCGCGAAGCCGGCGATCTGCCGGAGGTCCCCGAGAGCGCCCGAGCGCTGCGCAAGGCGGTTCAGGATCTCCGCCTCTGCTTTGGCGAAGAGGGCCGGCGGGGACCCTGGCGGGAGCTCAAGGGCTCACCCTCGCTGATGCGCGCGATCGGGGGGCTGCGTTCGGCATTGGGGGACCTCGGGCTGGGGTTGGAGGCCCTGGCAGGACGCGGTCGCGGTCTGGCCGGCTGCCGGGAGCGCTGCGTCCTGGCCCTGGAGCGTCTCGCGATGCTGTGCGAGGGTGGCGACGACAACGCCATTCGCTGGTACGAGACCCAACCTCAGGGCTTCCGTCTGCACAGCACCCCGCTCGAGATCGCCGGCATCTTCAGCGCCCACATGAAACGGCATCCGGCGGCCTGGATCTTCACCTCCGCCACCCTCGCCGTGGGTGAGCACTTCGAGCACTTTGCCCGGCAGATAGGTGTGGAGGAGGCGGAGACCCGATGCTGGGACAGCCCCTTCGACTATCGCCACCAGGCCCTGTGCCTGTTGCCCGAGGGGCTGCCAGACCCCTCCGACCCGACCTACAATCGGGCGGTCAGCGAGCTGGCGGTGAAGCTGGTCGGCTATAGCCGCGGCCGGGCCTTTCTCCTTTACACCAGTCACCGAGCCCTGCAGGAGGCCGCAGGTACCCTGCGCCAGCGCATCCCTTATCCCTTGCTGGTACAGGGGGATGCGCCCCGCGGAGAGCTGGTCGAGCGTTTCCGCCGGCTGGGAAACGCTGTCCTGCTCGGCACCTCGAGCTTCTGGGAGGGGGTCGATGTGGTGGGCGAGGCCCTCTCTTGTGTGGTGATCGACCGGCTTCCCTTCGCTTCGCCTGGCGACCCCGTGCTCCAGGCGCGCATCGATGCACTGCGTCAGCGGGGTGGCAATCCGTTTCGGGACCTCCAGCTTCCGCAGGCGGTGATCGCCCTCAAGCAAGGGGCGGGGCGGCTGATCCGGGATATCGGCGATCGCGGCGTTCTTGTGGTGTGCGACCCGCGACTGCTCGGACGCAGCTATGCGGCGGCGTTTCTCGAGAGCCTGCCACCCATGCCGCGCACCCGTGAGCTCGAGGCGGTGCGCCGGTTCTTCGCTGAAGATGGGGAGGGGGTGGGTGACTCCGAAGCCGAGGGCTCCGTGGGGTCTGATGGTGGTGATTTTCGGTCGGAGTCGCAGGAGGCTCGCAAACGATGAGGCTCCTCGCCATCGACACGGCCGCCGAGGCCTGCTCGGCCGCGCTCTTGGTCGATGGCGAGGTGCGGTCCCGTTATCTGTATGCCCCCCGGCAACATGGAGAGCTGATCCTATCGCTGATGGATCAGTTGCTGGTCGAGGCCGGGCTGGCTCTCAGGGATCTGGACGCCCTGGCATTCGGCCGCGGTCCGGGGGCGTTCACCGGTGTGCGCATCGCCACGGGGGTGGTGCAGGGCGCCGCGTTCGGTGCCGATCTTCCGGTGGTGGCGGTATCGAATCTCGCGGCGCTGGCGCAGCGTCACTTCCGGGAGCAGGGGTGCCGGCGGGTTCTAGCCGCATTCGATGCGCGCATGGGTGAGGTCTACTGGGGTGCCTTCGCCATCGACGCAGCCGGCCTCGCCCGGCCCCAGGGGGAGGAGCAGGTGGCGCTCCCGGCGGCCGTAGTGGTGCCCCTGGGTGGCGATTGGCATGGTGCGGGTAGTGGTTGGGGCACCCATGTGGAGGCCCTTCGGTTACGGGTGGGCACGGCCCTCGCAAGCGTCACCGCCGATTTGCTGTGTCACGCCCAGGATGTGGCCCTGCTCGGGGCTGCCTATCTGGAGGAGGGAGGGGCCAGGGTGGCGGAGCAGGCGCTACCGGTCTACCTGAGGGACCAGGTGGCGTGGAAGAAATCGACCTAACCCGCTAGGACTTCTGGGCTTGGTGTTGGTGTCCCCACTCCTGGCAGTGCCGGCGCAGGCAGGAGACCACGTAATGGAGCAGGGTGGCCCCCACGGTCAGGGACACGATCACAGAGATCAAGAGCCCCTGCTGGTCCGCGACACCCGAAAGCGACAGGGTCATCCAGGTCAGGAAGCCGGCGACGCCGGCTATCACCAGGATCATCAGGTAGGGCCAAAAGGCCTTCTTGCAGTTCCTACAGAGCTTCATGCGCGGGTTGCTCGCGGTAATGACCAGAGTTTCGACCCCGTCGGCGGAATAAGCAACCGCCTGGGGGGAAGAAGGGCGCCAAATCTCCCTCCTTGGACCGTTCGGCCAGCAGGCCCCAATGCCTCGGATGCACAGGGTTTGCCCCTGTTCCTTGATCGGCGTTCACGGAGGCGATGAGAACAAGAACGGGGTCACGGCTTCATTGCGGGATATCATTGAACCGCGAAGATCGCATAGAGCGACCCCCAGCCCTCTGGCGGTCATCCAGAGGGCGGATCAA
>JAEHCY010000202.1 GCA_016880695.1 Chromatiaceae bacterium
CGTCGAATCCTGTCTCAACCCTTCCAGCCAACCCTCTTCTTGAATAGGTTCACGCAGTTGATCTCGATGCCCAGCACCTCCGCGATGCGGAACTTGGCATCGATCCCCTTGGCCGCTCCCGGGATGGCGTTCACCCGGCCGAGGTTCAGGTCCTCCCTGATCTCGTCCATCTTCACCGGATCGGCGATGTCCGCCGCCGACGCCCCCAGCTTCCCGGCCACGTATTTCTTGGCTTCCGGCAACCGCATGCCCTTGGACACCTGCATCCGCGCGACCAGATCTCCGGCCGCCCGAATCCCGCCGATGCCCGAGGCTACGCCGTGAGCCACGGCCATGCCGAAGGGATCGCCTACGCCAATCTACAACCCGTCCAGGCGGCAGATGTCCACCAGCGCCTTGGAGGCCCTCGTGAGCGCGTCGATCGGCACGGTCAGGGTGAGCGGCACGCCGCACACCCCCATGCCCACGCAGGCGTGCACCGGGATCTTGGCGATGTCCGTGCAGGCCTTGATGAAGGTGGCCGTGCGCGCCGTGTTCCAGGCCAGGCTGCGGCTGGGCACGATGTTGATGGCCGGCCCGAAAATGCTCACCCCCACCTGTTGGGCCAGCTCCAGCTGCTTGTGCGGGTACAGGCCCGCCAGGCGCACCCCGTGGTAGGACAGGTCCCCGTGCATGCCCAGCACGAACTCCGAGGCCATGCCCATCTGCACGCACATGGCCGGGTACTTCTTCTTCAGCTCCTCGATGGCCTTCAGGGTGGCGTAGAACTCCGCGTCCCCGGCCGCCGCCGTGGTGTCGAAGTTGATGCCGTCCGCCCCGGCCTCGTACATGGTGCCGCCCACGTAGGTCATGTCCTTGACCGAGTGCTCGATCTGTTCGGCGTAGGAGGCCCGCGCCTCGGCGATCAGCCCCTTGGGCAGCAGGTCCCCCGGATTGGGGCAGGGCCCGTCCGGCTGGCTGTACAGCCCCAGGTTGGGCATGGCCCCGTAGAACAGCGGCGGGATGGTCATCAGCAGGGCTTGTTCCAGTATCGGCTGCTCGAACACCACGATCGGCTTGACCGGCTTGAACGAGTAGTCGATGTGGGCCAGCTCCAGGATGTCCGCGCCCATGAGGCGCTCGTAGATCTGCAGGGACTGGATCTTGCTCACCGACACGTTGCCGCGCTTGAACTTGGTGGTGGCGCTGTCGTAGGTCAGGATGACCTCGTTGCCCCGCTCCACCCCCACGGCCCGGTCCGGGCGCTCGAACAGCTCGGTCAGGTAGCGGAGGTGTTCCGCGGCGAGGGGCTGGATCTTGGCGCGTTTGACCGCGTCCGCAACTCCTTCCTCCACGTCCTTGCGGATCTCCGCGTCGCTCATCTCGACGGGGAAACCGTCGCCCATGCGGGTGACGAACTTCGACATCGGCTGCACCTCCCTGCTGACGGTGGGCGGATTATAGCACAGTCCCTCAACAACCGCAATTTTTCATTGACAGCCTCTGAGGCTATGCTAAGATTTGACCTTTGCAAGGAGGTTTCCATGAGCAGAGTCACAAGGTTCCTGATCAGCGCAGTCGTGCTACTGGTTTTAGGAGGCCTGGCCTGGTCGGCCGACCCGGTGATCAAGATCGGCTACACCGCGCCGTTCACCGGGGCCGCCGCCGAGTTCGGCACCAATGGCTGGCGAGGCATTCAGCTGGCCCTCGAGGAAATCAATGCCAAGGGGGTCAAGGTGGGCGGCAAGACCTACAAGGTCGAGATCGTGCGCTACGACAGCCGCTGCGAGCCCACCGAGGGAGTGGCCAACATGCGCAAGCTGGCCCTGGAGGACAAGGTCGTGGGCGTGTTGGGGGACCACTGCAGCTCCGTCTGCCGCGGGATCGCCCCGCTGGCCACCGAGTTCAAGATCCCCTCGATCACCATCGAGTGCGCCGCGGACAACGTCACCAGCCCGGGCCAGGAGTACTACTTCCGCATGCGCCCCTCCATGGGCCTGATGGC
>JAEHCY010000203.1 GCA_016880695.1 Chromatiaceae bacterium
GGCGATCCGCCTCACCCGCGACCTGGAGCTCAACCTCGCCGGGGCGGCGCTGGCCATGGAGCTCTTGGAGGAGCTGGAGACCCTGCGCGCCCGGGTACGGGTGCTCGAGCGCCTGCTCGATCTCGGCGACGGCCGGTCATGATCCCCGCCACCCTCCTGGGCCCGCTGAGCGGGCTTCAGGAGCTGCTGCGCCAGCTCCTGGGATCGGTAGCGGAGGCGGACGCCCATCGCCGCTTCCACCCCGAGCTGGCCTCGCTGGGCTGGTACCTGGGGCACTCGGTGTTTCGCGAGAGCCTCTGGCTCGATGAGGTGGTGCGCGAGGACCCTGAGATCACCGCCCGCGTCCGTCACCTGTTCGCCCCGGGGCCGCTGTCGCTCGACGAGTGCTGCGCCGCCCTCCCGCCGCGGGAGCACCTGCTCGCCTGGGCGGGTCAGATCCACGACGAGCACCTGCGCCGGCTCGCATCACCCGGTGGGCTGCCCGAGCATCCCCTTCTGGCAGATCAGCGCCTGCCCTGGTTTCTGCTCCAGGAGACGGCCAAGGACTACGAGCGCATGCTTGCGGTGCTGCACCAGCGCCGCTTAGGCCTACCTCCGAGCGGATTTCGCGCCGGCCGAGCGCTGACACCCGGGACAATCCGCCTCGATCTGATCGAGGTGCAGCAGGGCCACTATCGGGTGGGCTCGCGCGGGGAGCCCGCCGCCTACGACAACGAGCTGCCGCCCCAGGCGGTGCCGCTCAGCAGCTTCCGCATCGCCCGCCGCCCGGTCAGCCAGGCGGAGTTTCTCGCCTTCATCGAGGCCGGCGGCTACCAGGAACGCACCCTTTGGACCGACGCCGGCTGGCATTGGCGCGAGGCGGACGGCATCCGCCACCCCGATCACTGGCGCCGGGACGCTGCCGGCGCCTGGTATGGGGTCGGCATAAACGGTCCCGCCGATCTGGTCGCGGAGCAACCGGTCTGCGGTGTGAGCCACCACGAGGCCAGCGCCTTCGCCGCCTGGGTGAGCGCGCTCGGCGGTCCCTACGCCGGATGCGTGCTGCAACACGAGTACCAGTGGGAGGTGGCCGCCCGCTCCGGCTTGCTCGAAGGCATCGGGCAGGTGTGGGAGTGGTGCGCCAACCCCTTCCACCCCTACCCGGAGTTCAGCCCCTTTCCGGACGCCGGTACCTCCCAGGCCCACTTTGGAGGGGATCACCGCACCCTGCGCGGGGGCTGCCTGCACACCCAAGCGGTGCTGCGGCGCCTCAGCCTGCGCCACTTCGCCCCACCCGCCCAGCGGGTGGGCTTCAGCGGGCTGCGACTGGTGTTTCCACCCGCCGGCTAGCGGGCAGGAGGGTTCAGAGAAAGCGCATGGAGAGGTCCACCGCCTGCACGTCCTTGGTCAGGTCGCCCACCGAGATGTCGTCCACCCCGGTCTCAGCGATGGCGCGAATGCCCTGCAGGCTCACCCCGCCGGAGGCCTCCAGCCGGGCACGGCCAGCGGTGAGGGCAACGGCCTGTCGCAGGCGTTCGAGGGAAAAGTTGTCGAGCAGCACGTGGCTCGCGCCAGCGCCCAAGGCCTCGTCGAGCTGATCCAGAGTCTCGACCTCGATCTCCACATCCACCCCACCCCCTACCCGGGTGGCCGCCTCCAACGCCGCGGGGATGGAGCCCGCCGCCCGGATGTGGTTCTCCTTGATCAGGATGGCGTCGTAGAGGCCCATGCGGTGGTTGTGGCAACCGCCACAGGTCACCGCGTACTTCTGTTGCACCCTCAACCCCGGTAGGGTCTTGCGGGTATCGAGCACCCGTGCGCCGGTCCCGGCCACGGCATCGGCATACTGGCGCGCGTGGGTGGCGGTGCCCGAGAGGGTCTGGAGGTAATTGAGCGCCGTGCGCTCGCCACTGAGGATGGCCCGCGCGCCGCCCTCCAGCCGACAAAGCACCTGACCCGACAGGATGCTGTCCCCGTCGCCGGCCAGCCACTGGAGGCTCACCTTGGGATCGAGCAGCCGGAATACCGTCTCGAACCAGGCCGTGCCACAAAGCACCGCGGCCTGGCGGGTGATCACCTGGGCCTGGGCCCGGGCAGCCTCTGGGATCAGGCTGGCGGTGAGGTCCCCTGCGCCCATATCCTCCGCCAGCGCGATGTGAACCTGGCGTTCGATCTCGGCGATCGCGGGTAGCTTGCCCATGGCGTCTCCTCTCATCTCCCCCAGCAACCAACGCTGCCAATCACCTGCTGCGAGCACGACGGGATCCCTGGTGCCCCTACCGCTCCGACTGCAACTCACACCGCATTGCGGCCCCAGGCGCCGCGCCCCGGCCCGCGGACGGGCATTATCCCCCGCTCGGGGCCTGGGCTACAGAGGTCTTGGGTCGGATTTCCGCCACGAGGTGCGGCTATGTAGGCCCCCCCGGACCGTTGCCCGCTCCGCAATCCCGTTTGGCGTACCGACCGGCAGCGGTGCGCTGCGGAA
>JAEHCY010000204.1 GCA_016880695.1 Chromatiaceae bacterium
AGAACGGCGATGTAACGGGTCATGGCAGTGCCAGGGTTAGGCCTTCCACAAGGCCGGGGTCAGGACCAGGAGAGGGGGACCCACTCCGTGCCGGTAGGAGCGCGCCGAGCACCCGCAGCAGGCTTGTGCAGACGCGGTGGGGGGCGAGCCTGTAGGTCAACGACGCAGTCCACAGCCACCGGGGAAGCCCAAGCGGCATCCGCAGGGTCTGGCCGAACAGCAGCATGTCCAGCGAGAAGATAGGGAGCACCGCACCGAGGCGACGCATCGCAGGCCCCCGAGATCCTGGACTAGAAGAACCCGAGCCCTACCTGGAACAGCCGCTCCACCTTAGGCACCAGCTTCTTATCGACCACGAAGACGATCACATGGTCCTCCGACTCGATGAGGGTGTCGTGGTGGGCGATGATGACCTGCCAGTCCTCGCGGGCGGGGCTGGGCGCGCGCGCGCCCGCGGAGGCAGGGGGACTCTTCGCCCGCAGAATGGCACCGATGGTCACCCCGCGGGGCAGATCGATCTGCTCCACCCGCCGGCCCACCACCTTGGAGTTTGAGCGGTCGCCGTGGGCCACCAACTCGAGAGCCTCGGCAGCACCCCGGCGCAGACTGTGCACCCCGGCCACGTCGCCATGGCGCACATGCGCCAGCAACGAGCCGATGGAGACCTGCGCTGGCGAGATGGCGATGTCGATACGATCGGCCTGCACCAGGTCGGCGTAGGCGCGGCGGTTGATCAGCGCCAGCACATGCCTCGCCCCCATGCGCTTGGCGAGCAGGGCCGACATGATGTTGTTCTCGTCGTCATTGGTGAGGGCGAGGAACAGATCCATATCATTGACGTTCTCGCGATCGAGCAGGCCCTCGTCGGTGGCGTCTCCCTGGAGCACCAGGGTCTCGCTGACCTGGTCGGCCAGGTACTCGGCGCGCAGCTTGTTCTGCTCGATCAGCTTCACCCGATAGCGCGACTCGATGGCCAGGGCCAAGCGCAGACCGATGTTTCCGCCCCCCGCGATCATGACCCGGTGCACCGGCTGATCACGCTCGTGCAGCTCCGCCATCACCGAGCGGATGTTCTCGGTGGCGGCCAGGCAGAACACCTCGTCGCCGCGCACGATGATGGTATCGCCCTCCGGGGCGATGGGTTGGTCCCCGCGGAAGATGGCGGCGATGCGTGCATCCACCCCGGGCATGTGGGCACGCATCTCCCGCAGCGCCCGCCCCACCAGGGGGCTACCCTGGGAGGCACGCACGGCCACCAGGCTCACCCGGCCCCCGGCGAACTCCAGCACCTGCAGCGCCTCGGGAAACTCGATGAGCTTGACGATGTAGTCGGTGATGATCTGCTCGGGGCAGATGCTGAAATCGACGGCAAAGTTCTTCGCATCCAGAAGCTGGGGATACTGGGCGTAGTCCTCCGAGCGCAACCGGGCGATCTTGGTAGGTGTGCGAAACAGGGTGGCGGCCACACGGCAGGCGCAGAGATTGGTCTGATCGCTCTGGGTGACCGCGATCAGGAGATCCGCATCCTCGGCCCCCGCTTCCCGCAGCACCGAGGGCAGGGCGGCGTTGCCCGCCACGGTCTGCAGATCGAGACGATCCTGCAGGGCCTGCAGGCGCGGGGTATCCATATCCACCACCGTGATGTCGTTTTCTTCCGAGACCAGGCTCTCCGCCACGGAGGAGCCAACCTGACCGGCGCCCAGGATGATGATCTTCACAATCGCACGACCCGGCTTAAGTAATTGATGCGAAGGTGGTTATTCTAGGCTTGGGACCGCGGCAAGGGAATGGGCCCGCAGGATGCGCTACCCCGCGCGCTATTGCGCCAGGTAACGGCCGAACGCGCGGGTATTCTGCTCGCGGAACCCCTCGGCAGTACGGACGATGAACAGCGCCGCGAGCCCCTGCGCCTCGGCCAGTGCCACACCCCGCTCCTCACCCAGCACCATCAGGGCCGTGGCCAGGGCGTCCGCCCGCATGGCGCTCGCGCTGACCACCGTCACCGAGGCCAGGCGGTGCTCGACGGGGCGGCCGGTGCGCGGGTCGATCTCGTGGGAGTAGCGCTTGCCGTCCTGCTCGAAGTAGTTGCGATAGTCGCCGGAGGTGGACAGGCCCTCGCCGGTGATCTGGATGATCCGCTGCACCGCGCGCTTACCGGGGGTGGGCTCCTCGATGGCGATGGCCCAGGGGCTGCCCTTGGCGTTGTGGCCCTGGACCCGGATCGCCCCCGCCACCGCCACCATGAAGTCGGTGGCACCGCGCCCGATGAGGTACTCCGCCACCCGATCGGCGCCGTACCCCTCGCCCAGGGCGGAGAGATCCAGGTACAGGTCGGCCCGCTCCTTCCTCAGGGCCGGGGGCTCGGCACGGCCCCACAACCGCTGATAGCCCACCCGTTGCCGCGCCTCCTCGATGGCCTGGTCGGCGGGGACCCGGTCGGTCCTGGGGTCCGGCCCGAAACCCCAGAGATTCACCAGGGGTCCCACGGTGATATCGAAAGCGCCCTCGCTGAGACCGCTGGTACGCTGGCCCTCCGCCACCACGCCCAGGAGCCCCGGGGACACCTCCACCCACTCGGTGCTCGAGCTGCGATTGAAGCGGGAGAGCTCGGATTCCGGGTCATAGGTGGAGATCTGCCGGTTGACCCCCTGGAGCACCCCATCGACCCCCTGCTGCAGGCCCTCGCGGGTCAGCCCGGGGGGCGGGCGGACCACCTTGACGCTGTAGTAGGTGCCCATGGTGGGACCGGAGAGCTCGATCATCCCCCCTTCGCGTTCGCCACAGCCCCCGAGCAGGGCCGAGAGCCCCAGGAAGACGAGCCCACCAAGCGATCGGGCGGCCCCCGAGGGCGATCCGCGACGACCAACCCTGGCACCGCTGATCCGCGCCCCGATGCGGCTGAGAAACCGCTGGGGCGGCGCAGCGGGGGGGTGCGAAGCGCTCATGGCGCCAGTCGCTCGAGGTGCCAGCCCTCTCCGCCCGTCGACCGGTAGAGGAAGCGGTCGTGCAGTCGGTTTGCCCGCGCCTGCCAGAACTCCAGGGTGTCGGGCACCACGCGATAGCCACCCCAGAACGCGGGCAGGGGGATCTCCCCGTCGGCGAACCGCTGCTTGATCTCCTCGAACTTGGCCTCCAGGAGCGAGCGGGAGGTGATCACCTGGCTTTGCGCCGAGGTCCAGGCGCCGATCTGGCTTCCACGCGGACGGCTGGTGAAATACCTGAGCGACTCCAACCTGGGCACCTTGGCCGCCTGACCGGTGATCTTGACCTGCCGCCCCAATCCCACCCAGGGAAACAGCAGGGCCACCTTGGGGTTATCCGCGATCTGTTGCGCCTTGCGGCTGCCGTAGTTGGTGTAGAAGACGAAGCCCTGCCGATCGTAATGCTTGAGCAGCACGGTGCGCAGCCAGGGCTGGCCTCTGGCATCCACTGTGGTGAGGCTCATGGCATTGGGCTCGGGGATGCCGGAGTCGAGCACCTGCCCGAACCAGCCCTCGAACTGGCGAAAGGGATCGGCATCGAGCTGGGCCCGAGTCAGTCCCTTCGCCATCCACTGATCGCGGAGCTCCTGGGGATTCATCGCTCAAACCCTCGCATCCAGCCGACCGCGCTCAAAGGGTACCCTCCCCGTAGGCGACCTCATCCGCCGCCACCTGCGCCTGGTCGGCCTCATAGCGGTCGGCGAACAGCTGACCAAGGACCTCGAGGAACCGTTTCGCTTGGGGGGACAGGAACCTGCCACGCCGGAGCACGATGCCGTAGCTGCGGTTGGGAAAGTACTGCCCCAGCGGGATGCGGCCAAGCCGCTCGTGCCCGGTGAGACAGACGTCGGTGACGATGGAGATGCCGAGCCCAAGCTCCACGTACTTCTTGATCACCTCCCAGCCCCCGGCCTCCAGGGTCACCTTGTAGCTGAGGTTGTGTTGGCGGAAGACGAGATCGACGATGCGCCAGGTGCTCAGATGACGCGGTGGCAGGATGAGCCCATAGGGGGTGATATCGGCCAGGGTGATGTGGGTCTTGCCGGTCAGGGGGTGGTCCAGCGGTGTGATCAGGGTGGGATGGTAGGTGACGATCGGACGGTAAGTAATGTCGTCGGGCACCTCGAGCATGGAGCCTACGGCAAAATCGGCCTCGTCGGCCCGCAGCATGGCCAGGCCGTCGCGTCCGGTGACGTTGTGCAGCTTGAGACGGATGCCGGGATACTGCTCGGCGAAACGCTGTAGGGGCTCGGGCAGCACGTAGAGGATGGTGGACTCGCCGGCGGCCACGTTGAGCTCCCCGCGCTCGAGCTTGCCGCAGTTGGTGGCGAAGGTCTCCTGCAGCTTGTCCATCCCCTCCACCAGGGGCTGGGCGAGCTGGTAGAGCATCTCGCCTTCGGGGGTGAGCTTGATCTTGGGGCCCCGGCGCTCGAACAGCAGGGTGCCGAACTCGCGCTCCAGCGCCTGGATCTGCAGCGAGACCGTGGGCTGGCTGAGGAACACCCGATCCGCTGCCTCGCTGATGCTCCCGGCCTGGGCGGCGTGGCAGAAGGCGCGCAACTGCTTGAGCCGATTCTGTTTATAGTAAATTGGCTGGTTAGCCGCCATACCCGTCTCCTTGGCAATACTTCAGTATTCTTCAATCGTCATTCTCAATTCATTACCGGGAGATTTCCAGCCCCCCGATCTCGATCAGCAGCCAGGCCTGGCTCGCATACCGAAAGGGGCTGGCGCTCACGGCGGCCTGGGATCGCCTCTCAGCCTCCTCGGCCTGACCCGCCGCCTGCGCCTCGGCAAGCCCGCGGCTCAGGCGGATGACCACCGCCGCCGGGGACGGGAGGGGGGCATC
>JAEHCY010000205.1 GCA_016880695.1 Chromatiaceae bacterium
GCAACTGTTCCAACCCTACCTCGCAACCACGGCGGCATCCTGGGACGTTTTCCAGAAGCTGATGCGGGGTGCGATGTCCCAATACGGCTCTCGGGAGAAAAAGACCGAGGAGGGTTGAGCCTTCCGCACCGTCCCACATCGTTTCCCCACTGAGGGGGTCGCATCGGGGGACCGGATCGGCTTGATCGGCGTAGATGGCGAGCGGGTCGTAGAGCGAGCGATTCCGTACCCACCGCGGATAACCTTCTTGGCCAGGGCTGGCTAGGGCACCTCAGGCACTTTAGAGTAGAGCCCCGGACCTGGATCGGGAGCGGAGAAATTCCCTTGCAGTATTATTAGAAGATGCTAATATACTAACTGACAGTGAAGTTGCTGTAGTCTCTGCGAGGAGCCGAACCATGATCCCGATCCTGTTTGGAATGATCGCCGCCGCCCTATTCGGTATCGGTGTGGCCGCTGTTTACGGTCTCGATGCCCTGGTCCGCTACCCTTGGGTGGGAGGGACCCTGCTGGGGATCCTACTCGCCACCTCCCTCATCACCCTGGTGAATCTGGCCGGCGAGCATCTGCGCTGCTTCAGTTGCGGACTCGCCAAGCAGTTTCCGGAACTGACCTGGCTGTGCCGCAGCGCCGCCCCCTGCGCCGAGTAGCCGCGGAGGTAGCGGCCCTCGGGTGCCATTCCAGCGATCCTGGGGGGTCTCGGGCGCGGGGCCAGTCCCCAGGGGGTGATCAGTCGGCATACAGCTCTTCGAGGGCTCGGCGATAGCGTTCGTAGACCCGCGAGCGTTTGACCTTGAGCGAGGGGGTGAGAAAGCCGCCTTCCAGGGTCAGCGGCTCATCGGCGATGCAGAAGCGCTTGATTGTCTCGAAACGGGCCAGCTCGCCATTTACGGCCTCGATGCGCTCGGCGACCCAGGCCCGTACCCGCGGGTGTCCGCGGACGTTGCGGCTGGGCGAGTCGCCCTCGGCCTGAAGGCGCGCCGCCGCCGCGTCCTCGTCGATGTCCACCAGCGCGGTCAGATAGTGCTTGCCGTCGCCGTAGACCACCACGCGGCTGATCAGGGGATCGCTACGGAAGCGTAGCTCGATGTTCTCCGGTGGGATATTTTTGCCACCGGCAGTGACCAGGATCTCCTTCTTGCGGCCGATGATCTGTAGAAAACCCCGCTCATTGAAGCGGCCGAGATCGCCGGTCTTGAGCCATCCCTGGTCGTCGAACAGGGCGGCGGTGGCGGCCGGGTCTTTGTAGTAACCGCGGAAGACATTCTCACCCTTGGCCAGGATCTCGCCGTCCTCGGCGATCTTGATGCGCACGCCAGGCAAGGGCTTGCCGACCGCGTCGAAATCGTAGTCGTCCACCCGATTCATGGTCAGGGTCGGGGAGCATTCGGTGAGCCCGTAGCCTTCGATGATGAGGATTCCCGCAGCGCGGAACAGCTCCTTGACCTCACGTCGCAGGCCCGCGCCTCCGGAGAGGCAGAAAGACAGACGTCCGCCGGTGAGACGCCGGAGCTCCTCCTGCTGCGCCGCGGGGTCGGGGGCGGTTGTTTGTGCCTGCTCGGCCAGCTTTTCCCAGTAGGCGGGCACGCTCATGAATACCTGTGGCGAGAGCTCGCGCAGGTGCTCGAGCGCCCGGGCGGGGTTGCTCAGATAGGTCAGAAAGCCGAGCTGATTGCCCAGTGCGAACTCTCCCCAGCCGAAGATGTGCGACATGGGTAGCCACAGCACGTCGCGATCACCCTGATGCAGCAACGGCCCGTTGAGGGCGACCCAGTCGGCGCCGTTCACCGCCACATTGCGATGGGAGAGTTGGACCCCCTTGGGCATACCGGTGGTGCCCGAGGTGTAGATCAGATAGCCGGTATCGTCGAGATGGATGTCGGCGAGACGCTCGAGCACCCGGTGGGGATCGCGCTCCAGGATACCCTGGCCCTGCTGTTCCGCCTCGTCGAGGCTGAACAGGTGTCCATCCGTTCGCGTTCCGTCGCTCCCGATTTCCTGGCTGAGCGCGGTGGGGTCTAAGGGCTCGAGGGTGATGAGGGTATCGACCCGCAACCGGTCCCACACCGCGAGCACCCTCCGGAGCTGCTCGGCGGTTTCGACGAACAGCACGCGGGCGTCGGAGTGGGCGAGGATATGGGCGAGGGGCTCACCGACCAGGGTCGGGTAGACCGGCACCAGGACACCACCGACGGCAAGGGTGGCGATGCCCGCCAGCCCCCATTCGAGGCGCGTGTTGGCGAGCACCGCCGCCTTTTGATCGCGGTCGATACCGCGCTCGATCAGGAAAGCGGCAAGGCGCTCGCTGCGCTCGGCCATCTCTCCCCAGGTCACCGGCTGCCAGGTACCGTCTGCCAGTGGCACCATGCAGCGCGGCACCTGGCGTAGCTCATCGCGCTCGGCCTGGGTGAAGAAGATCTGGGCCGCATTGTCCGCATCGCTTAGGGGTCGCATCGGCTGCTCCGCTGGGATCGCTCGGCCTCTGGCCGGGTGGTGGTGGATCAGGCAGCGATCAAACGACACCGACGCCCCGCGGTCAAGCCCGAGCGGCTCGGCGTGTCGACGAACCCTTCCCCACCGCCCAAAAGGCGGGTTACCGCGGGCTGGTCGGCATTGTGGTGTTGGCGGATGATAGCGGCACCCGATCCGGTTGCAGCCTCGGGCTTTTGTGGCCCTGGGGCACCGGATCAGGGCGCGAGACCACTGAGTCCAAGCAACGGTGGCAGGAACAGGGCGGTGACGAGGGCGGAGAGGCCGGTTCTGAGCACCGCCCCGAGGATTCCGGTCGAGACCACGAGCACCGCGGTAAGGGAGGGCAGCCCTCCCACCTTCTCGGCGATGCCCATGGCGACCGGGGCGGTCACCGACTTGGGGGCGACAGCAGGGTCTCGCGGCTCGCGCCCAGCGCCCTGGCGATGGCCACGGCGCTGAAGGAGGCCACCACCAGACCTACCGGAAGTGCAACAGCGATCGGCAGCAACAGGCTGCAGAGCTTGCCGAGCTGGCGATACAGGGGGATTGCCAGGGCCACCGTCGCCGGCCCGAGCAGAAAGTGGACGAACTTGGCGCCCTCGAAGTAGGTTTCGTAGGGGGTGGCGGTGAGGGAGAGGAAGCCGATCAGCAACGCAATGGCCAGTGCAGCCGGGTTGAGCAGGGGATTGCCACCCCCTCGTTCATGGATCCGGTAGGCACCGAGGTAGGCGACCAGGATGAGGGTAAGCCCCAGTAGCGGAGAGGTCGACAGGTAGACCCAGATGCGGAAGACGTGCTCGTGCTCCATCCCCTACCCCCGCCGCATCAGACGCACGATCAGTTGCAGGGTCAGGGCTGTCGCGGCGAGACCGATGAGGGTGCTGCCCACCAGCGCGACGCCGATGGGGATCCACTCGTCGGCGATGCGGTGGGCGTGTGCCATCACGCCCACGCCGGCGGGCACAAACAGCAGCGAGAGGTGGCCGAGCAGTCCCGTGGCCGCGGACTCCAGCGTCTCAGAGGGTCCGCCACGCAGCGCGAGCCAGATAAACAGGCACAGCATGCCAATCACCGGGCCGGGAACCGGCAGTCCGAGGGCGAGCGCGGTGACTTCGCCGGCGAGTTGGCAGGCGAGCAATAAGGTCAGGGCGGCGAGCATGCTGCAGAATCTCCGTGGTCGATCAGCGGGCGGGGTGAAGGCCTGGGACAAATGCCCTCGGTGGGTGGGCTGCGAAGTGTACCCCAGCGTGCCCCGGTCGGTGCCAATGGCTCGGCCCAGGGCAGGGGTAACGGGGGCCGCGTGCACCTCGGTGGGCGAGCGTTCTTGAGCGAGCGGTTTGCCATGCCGGCGGATGGGGCGGGAACAGGGTGATGGATTCCGCGTCTCTCGGCGAGGCGCTGGTAACGCTGGCGATTGTCGCCCTGGCGGCCTTCGTGCACGGTGCCCTGGGTCTTGGGTTCCCCTTGGTGGCGACGCCGCTTCTCGCGCTCTTCACCGATGTACGCTCCGCCATCCTGCTCACCCTGGTGCCGGCTGTGGTGCTCAGTCTGGTGAGCATCCTTTCCGACCGGGAGTGGCGAACGGCGCTTCGACGCTTCTGGTTGCTGCCGGCGGCGGCGGTCCTCGGGAGCACCGGCGGCACCCTGGTACTGGTGGCGGCCGACCCTGAGCCCTTCCGGCTGCTGCTGGCCGCCGTCATCGTCCTCTATCTTGCCGTGGTGCGGTTGCGCAGGCACCGGCCCGAGCGGGTGCTGCCAATCTCCCCGGCGCTGCTCCTGGGTACGGGGCTGATCTCGGGTACCCTCGCCGGTTTGGTGAATGTGATGGCGCCGGTGATCATCGTCTTTGCGCTGGAGACGCGGCTATCCGTCGCCCTGATGGTGCCGGTGTTCAATGTCACGTTCCTCGCCAGCAAGTCCGCGCAGATCCTCACCTACTCCGCCGCTGGTCTGCTCTGCCCGAAGACCGTCCTGAGCGCGATACCCATCACCCTGGTTGCAGTGCTGTTCCTGTGGTGGGGGATGGGGGTGCGCCGGCGCACCGATACCGCCATCTATCGTGCCTGGCTCAAGGCGGCGCTGTGGGTTGTCGCCCTGCTGTTGGTGGGCCAGCATCTCGCCGGCTGATCCGGGCGACCACCGGCACGGGGGGAATCGCACGACCGAAGCCTGGCGCCGCAAGCGGCGAGGTCTTCCATCGAGCTCCAGTACCCACCAAGGGGGCGCCCGCGCGGCAGGCGTGATTCGGCTGCCCGGGGGTAATGGATCTGTTAAAGTGTGGTGTATGAGAACACCTGGTCCCAGGTGTTGCCAAAGCGGCGCGAGAGGGGGGCTGCCGCCGCCCGCACCTGAAAGCGCGCGGCTTCCTCTAGCCCGATCACTAAACTTGCCCGCATTCCGGTACCCGC
>JAEHCY010000206.1 GCA_016880695.1 Chromatiaceae bacterium
GAATCGCGGCCCTGAATGCCATGACCTACCTGGGCATGCCGGTTTCGGTACGGGTTGGGGTCACTGCGTCCTGAGCACCGGGGACAGGGGGCAGCCTGGCCTTTTAGAGATTTGTGCACCAACGCCCTCAATCCCTTGTAATGGCGCACGGCCTCCGCGCTACTGACCTGCGCGGCCTGCAGGGCGGTACGGATCACATAGAGACCGTCCAACGCCGTCTCCGCGGCCACCGAGTCCTCATGGATGTGGAAAGCGAACCCTGTGGCGCTGATCTCTACCACCAGATGCTTGGCCATCTTGTAGTTGTTGATCACCCGTTATTACAAGACTCGGAAGATCATTTACATGGGTACCTATCAAGCGAGGCGGCGGGTAATACCTGCGTACTTAAGTAATATTCCAGGGGCTTACGGAAAAGATGAGAATGGCTCTCGCTGGAACTTGGGGTTAACTCCCTGGACGCTTACGGGCGGGATTCCGCCAGGCCGCAGAGTCGCCAATCTATGCGCTCAGGACGAGCTCCGCGACGATAGGGGTAGGGCAGGGCAACTGGGGTTCGGGTTGGGTGGCGTGCACGGGCCGCTGGGCGGCCCGTGCGGTGCGTATCAGGAGCGCTCTTCGAGTGGCACCCAGGCCCGCGGCTCGGGGCCGATGTAGTTGGCGCTGGGGCGGATGATCTTGCCGTCCTGGCGCTGTTCGACGATATGGGCAACCCAACCCGCCGTGCGCGCGATCACGAAGATGGGCGTGAACATGGAGGTGGGAACGCGCCTCACGTGGTAGGCCCCCGCCGAGAACCAGTCCAGGTTGGGGAACATCTTCTTCGCGTCCCACATCACGGTCTCCAACCGATCCGCCACGTTGTACATGGTCATGTCGTGAGCAGCCAGGGACAGGCGATGGGCCACCCGCTTGATGACCTGATTCCGCGGGTCGCCAACGGTGTAGACCGGATGGCCGAAGCCGATGACGATCTCCTTGCGGGCGACCCGGTCGCGGATGTCGCGCTCGGCCTCATCGGGGGTCTCATAGCGCTGCTGGATCTCACAGGCCACCTCGTTGGCGCCGCCGTGCTTGGGCCCGCGGAGCGCCCCGATGGCGCCGGTGATGCAGGAGTAGAGGTCGGAGTTGGTGCCGGCGATTACCCGCGCGGTGAAGGTGGAGGCGTTGAACTCGTGCTCCGCATACAGATTGAGCGAGGTGTGCATGGCGCGCACCCAATCGGTGGGGGGGCGCTTGCCGTGCAGGAGACGCAGAAAGTGGCCGCCGATGGAGTCGTCGTCGGTTTCCACCTCGATCTGCTTGCCGTAGTGGCTGTAGTGATACCAGTAGATCAGCATGGAGCCAAAGCAGGCGATGAGCCGGTCGCCGATGTCGCGGGCCTCGTGCAGGTTCATGTCGACGCGCTCGGGTTCCAGGGTGCCCAGCACCGAGCAGCCGCAGCGCATCACATCCATCGGGTTGGCGGAGGAGGGGACCCGCTCCAGCGCCTGGCGTAGGGCCTTGGGTAGCCCGCGCATGGTCTGGAGTTTGTCCTTGTACGTCGCCAGCTCATCCTTGTTCGGCAGATGACCGTGGATGAGCAGGAAGGCGATCTCCTCGTACTCCGCCTGGTCGGCGAGGTCGAGGATGTCGTAGCCGCGGTAATGGAGATCGTTGCCCGTGCGGCCCACGGTACAGATGGCGGTGTTGCCCGCGGCGGTGCCGGAAAGGGCGACGGATTTCTTCTTGCCAGCGAGGACCTGGCCTTCGGTGCTCTCAGTCATGTCATTACCCCCTGTCTTTTGCAAACAAAGCGTCAAGCTTGCGCTCATAGTCGTGGTAGTTCAGGAAATCGTATAGATCCATGCGCGTCTGCATGGTATCGACCACCGCCTGCTGGGTCCCCTCACGCCGGATGGTCTCGAAGACCTTGAGTGCCGCCTGGTTCATGGCGCGGAAGGCCGATAGCGGATAAAGCACCAGCCGCACTCCCGCCTCGCCAAGCTCGCCGGTGGTGAAATAGGGCGTGGTGCCAAACTCGGTGATGTTCGCCAGCACCGGTACCCCCACCGCCTCGACGAACTCGCGGTACTGGCTGAGCTCGACCATGGCCTCGGGAAAGATCATGTCCGCGCCGGCCTCCACACAGGCCACTGCGCGTTCCACTGCGGAGGCCATCCCCTCCACCGCGAGCGCATCGGTGCGCGCCATGATCACGAACTCGTCATTGGTCTTGGCGTCTACTGCGGCCTTGACGCGGTCCACCATCTCCTCCTTGGAGACTATGGCCTTGCCGGGACGGTGGCCGCAGCGCTTGGCCTGGACCTGGTCCTCGATGTGTACCCCGGCGGCGCCGGCGCGGATCATCTCCCGCACCGTGCGGGAGATGTTGAAGGCGCCGCCCCAGCCGGTGTCGGCGTCCACCAGCAGCGGAAGCTCGGTTGCGTAGGTGATTCGGCGCACGTCCTCCAGTACGTCGTTGAGGCTGGTGATACCCAGGTCCGGCAGCCCGTAGGAAGCGGCCGCTACCCCTCCGCCGGAGAGGTAGAGGGCTCGGTAGCCCACGCGCTCGGCCATGCGCGCGTGGTAGGCGTTGATGGTGCCGACGACCTGCAGTGGTCGCTCGTCCTCGACCGCTTGGCGCAGGCGTCGGCCCGGGTTTGGTGGTTGTGTCATGGGGCTTCCTCTTTCGGTGGGATGATCGAAGATGATTGGTGAGGCGGGGACATCAGGCCCGCAACAGGTTCTCGACGTTGCGCCGCGAGGCCCGCACGTGGCGGCGCATGAACAACTCCGCCATCTCCGGGTCGTGCTCGGCGATGGCGTCGACGATGTGGACGTGCTCCTGGAGACCGCGGCGGGCGCGCGGGCTGGCCATGCCAAACTGAAAGCGGTACATCCGCACTAGATGGTAAAGATCGTCGCATAGGATCTGGATCAGGCGGTCGTTGCGGCTGCCCTGGACGATGCGGTAGTGGAAGTCCAGGTCCCCCTCCTTCTGGAAGTAGGCACGTCCCGCGTCCTGCTCGACCTGGGCGCGGTGCCCCTCCAGCAAGGCTCTCAGCTCATCGATCTCCTCTTGGGGCATGCGCTCGGCGGCAAGGCGTGCCGCCATCCCCTCGAGGGCCTCGCGAATCAGGAAGATCTCCAACAGTTGCTCGATGGACAGCTCCACCACCCGCGCGCCCACGTTGGCCCGGCGCACCAGCAATCCGCCGGCCTCGAGCCGACCGATGGCCTCGCGGAGTGGCCCGCGGCTGATGCCGAGGGTTCGCGAGAGCTCAGGCTCGCTGATTTTTGTGCCTGGAGGGATCTCGCCTTCCACGATCTGACGGCGCAGGCGATGGAACACCTGCTCAGCCAAGGTGCCTGTGTCATCCGGTGGGCGCCGATCGAGGTTGATGGCGATATTGTCGACAATCCTCATGAGATTGCTAGTTTAAGTCCAATCGTGGTGCCGTCAAGAGCCGTATCGGAAGATGATTGTCGACAATCTGACAGAGCGTCAGCGGTGAGAGAGGGTTCGGCGCTGGGGCGGTAGCCACCTGTGCTATTCGCTGCGCCCAAAGAGGATACCGGGTATCCAGGGCGGGGGTGCGGGGGGCCGGCGGCGCTGCTGCTGCACCGCCGGCCGGCAGGTCTAGGCGTGGTGGGCGTAGCCGATGCTCTGGAGCACCTGCTCGACCTCGCCCAGGATGGCGGGATCATCGATGGTGGCCGGCATCTTGTACTCGGTACCGTCGGCAATGGCCTTCATGGTGCCGCGCAGGATCTTGCCCGAGCGCGTCTTGGGCAGGCGGTCCACGATCACCACCAGCTTGAACGCGGCCACCGGACCGATCTTCTCCCGCACCAGATTGACCAGCTCCTTGCGGATGACCTCGTGCGCGCG
The DNA here is from genome assembly GCA_016880695.1 of Chromatiaceae bacterium. Classification (GTDB taxonomy): domain Bacteria; phylum Pseudomonadota; class Gammaproteobacteria; order Chromatiales; family Chromatiaceae; genus JAEHCY01. Next base: position 3,875 of record JAEHCY010000206.1, read on the forward strand.
GTCCACCCCGGCCTTGAGCACTACCAGGCCGAGGGGCAGCTCGCCCTTGAGCTGATCGGCCACACCGATGACGGCGCATTCGGCCACGTTGGGGTGAGAGGCGAGTACCTCCTCCATGCCGCCGGTGGAGAGGCGGTGGCCGGCCACGTTGATGATGTCGTCGATGCGGCTCATGATGAACACGTAGCCGTCCTCGTCCTTGAACCCGGCGTCACCCGTAAGGTAATAGCCCTCCACCGCGCTCAGATAGGAGGCGATGTAGCGGTCGTCCTTCTGCCACAGGGTGGGCAGGGTGCCGGGAGGTAACGGCAGGCGGATCATGATGCGGCCGATCTCACCCGGCTTGGCCTCCTTGGCATTGTCGTCGAGGATCTGGACGTCGTAACCGGGTACCGGCACGGTGGGCGAGCCGGGCTTCACCGGGAGTGCCTCGATGCCGAGGCAGTTGGCGGCGATGGCCCAACCGGTTTCGGTCTGCCACCAGTGGTCGATGACCGGGACACCCAGGTTGGTTTCGGCCCAGTTGAGGGTGTCGGGGTCGCAGCGCTCGCCCGCCAGGTAAAGGGCGCGGAAGCGCGAGAGGTCGTAGCGCTTGAGATGGGTGGCACCCGGGTCCTCGCGCTTGATGGCGCGGAAGGCGGTGGGGGCGGTGAACATCACCGATACGCCGTGCTCGGCGATCACCCGCCAGAAGGCGCCCGGATCGGGGGTGCCCACCGGCTTGCCCTCGTAGAGCAGGGTGGTGCAACCCTGGAGCAAGGGGGCATAGACGATGTAGGAGTGCCCGACCACCCAGCCCACGTCGGAGGCGGCCCAGAACACCTCGCCAGGCTCCACGTTGTAGACGTGCTTCATGCTCCAGTGCAGTGCCACCGCATGCCCGCCGTTGTCGCGCACCACACCCTTGGGGATACCGGTGGTGCCCGAGGTGTAGAGGATGTACAGGGGATCGGTTGCCTCCACGCTCACGCAAGCGTGGGGCGTGGCGTTCTGCACCGCCTCGGCCCAGGAGATATCGCGTCCTTCGACCAGCGTGCCCGGTTCCTGGGGGCGCTGCAGGACGATACAACGCTCCGGCTTGTGGGCGGCGAGGTCGATGGCGTCATCGAGCAGGGGCTTGTAGAGGACCACGCGGTTGGTCTCGATGCCGCAGGAGCCCGCTACCATCACCCTGGGTTTGGCGTCATCGATGCGGGTGGCCAGCTCCTTGGACGAGAATCCGCCGAACACCACCGAGTGAATCGCCCCGATGCGTGCGCACGCCAGCATGGCGATGACCGCCTCGGGGACCATCGGCATGTAGATGATGACCCGGTCGCCCTTGGTGACGCCCACATTGGCCAAGGCGCCGGCGAAGGTGGCCACCTCGTCGCGCAACTGGGAGAAGGTCAGGGTACGCTGGGTGCCGGTGACCGGGCTGTCGTAGATCAGCGCCGCCTGGTCGGCGCGGCCGCCCTCGACGTGACGGTCGACGCAGTTGTAGCAGGTGTTGAGGCGCCCGCCGCGAAACCAGCGGTACAGTGGCGGAGCCGAAGCGTCGAGGACCTTGTCCCAGGGCTTGTCCCAGTCGATCGCCTGCGCCGCTTCACCCCAGAACCCTTCCGGATCGGTCAGGGAGCGTCGATAAACCTCAGCGTAACTCATGATCAACCTCCATTGGTGTCATATTTTGATTGTTTAGGATGTATTGGTGACGGTGCAACACTAAA
>JAEHCY010000207.1 GCA_016880695.1 Chromatiaceae bacterium
GGATTCGCCGTTCGCAATATCCCACCCGCATCGAATGCCACGACCCCTGTGGAGAGACGCCCGAGTACCGTTTGCAGGTAGCTTCGCTGGGCCTCCACCTCGCGGCTACTGCGCTCGGCGGCATCCCGCGCCTGGGCGATACGGTGGGTCATGGCATTGAAGGACGCAACCAGGAAGTTAAGCTCATCGTGCTGCTTGGGGAGCGGGAGCTGGTGACTGTAGTCGCCTTCTGCCACCCTCCGCGTCCCATGGGCGATATCGGTGATGGGGGCGACCAGACGCCGGGCGGTCTCAAACGCCGCTACAAGTGCCGTCAACAGGCCGAACAGTAGCACCAGCGAAAGGGTGAGGGAGAAGCTGAACTTCAGGGGCTGGCGCAGATAGGCAAGCTCCTTGTAGCGGTTGTAGGCGGTCTCCAGGCGCTCGGAGAGACCACTGATCCGCTCGGAGGTGGGGAAGAGTGCCTGCAACAGCAACCGGCTGCCCTTGGGCTCGCGCACCAGGGTGCGGATCACCAGGCCCTCGGCCGGCCGGGTGTCGAGCCCCACGTAGTTGCTGCCATCGCGCACCTGCTGTAGCAGCTCGGTCTCGGGCCGGGTGGGGACGATCTGAGTGGGATCGGCGGATGAAGACCCAATGATGCGTCCCTGGGAGCTCATGACGGTCAGCGCCAGCGCGCCGGAACGCCGCCTGGCGGTGTCGAGCGCGAGCGGGAGGGTGGCCTCGGGCTCGCCCGCCATCTCGACCAGCAGTTGCTCGCTGTAGCGGACCAGAAGGCGACGGTTGAGGTCGAGGGACGCCTGGCTGAGGGCGAGTGAGTCCTCGATGGCGCGATCGATCTGGATGTCGAACCATCCATCGATGCCCTTGAGGAGAAAACCGAGCGAATAGTAGTAGACCACGGCCACGGGTAGTAGCGAGATGGCGGCGAAGAGGAACACGAATCGGCCGGTCAAGCGGGAGCCCGCGGCCTGCCGGCGGTAGCGAACCACCAGCCGAACCACGTTCACCACCACGTATCCCGCGAGGCCGACCAAGCCGACCACCACCACGGACAGCAAGGGGACAAAGGCACGGCTCAGGCGGTCGGAGTTCTGGACCGCGTCGCTCATCAGGTCGAGGGTGACCAAAAGCACCAGCAGAAAGGCGATGACCGGCCAGAGTTTCGGGCGCCGCCATCGCCTTAGTGCTGCAGTGCCCATTCGGTCCAGCCGCTGGAGAGCTTCCACGAGGGTTTAAGGTAGGCCATGGGCCGCAGGGGCAGGGGAAGTGCCTCGATGTCGAGGGCGGCTCGTAACTCTATCTCGTAGCTTTGACCCGGTTTGATGCGATCGCGTCCCAACAACGGGACCCCATCGAGCTCACCGAGCGCAACGATTGCGGCGTCACGGGAGACGAAGCTTTTCTTTGCGCCGTCGGGTAGCTCGACTACCTGGTAGCGTTCCGATAAGGGCTGATAGCGGATGCTGTAGCGAAGGTGGCGGTCGACGAGGCTCTCTTCCCACATCCAGGCCGACTTCTGCCGGACCTGCAGGTGCACATCGACCGTCAAGGGTACACCATTGTCCAGGGCTTCCAGGGCCGCTTCGCTGAAGCGGTAGGCGATACGGGCGTCCATGAGGTAGAGGTTGCCCTCCGGGCGGGTCACCACGCTGGTGACCGAAAAGGCGCCCGCGAGGGCGGCCCAGGCGAGCAGCAGCAGTATCCATCCCAGGGTGTGGCGCCCGCGCCGGGTGCCGCCCGTCGAGCTCAGGCCGCGCACTTCTCGACCCGCGCGTAGTAGAAGCCGTCCATGTCATGTTCGCCCGGCAGGATCTGCACACCGACCGAGCGTGCCCGGCCCCAGTCCGCTGTAATGGGCCGCTCGCGCGCATCGGCATTCTCGGTGAGGAACCCCGCCATCTGGCTCTCGTTCTCTTCGGGCAACAGCGAGCAGGTGGCATAGAGCAGTACCCCCCCCGGGGCGAGCAGTGGCCACAGGGCGCGAAGCATGCGCGCCTGGGTCTCTACCAGTCTGGTTAGGTCGAGGGGCTGCCGCAGCCATTTGATGTCGGGATGGCGGCGGATGATGCCGGTGGCGGTGCAGGGGACGTCGAGCAGGATACGCTGGTAGCGCTTTTCGCTCCAGGCGCCTTTGGGCTCGATGGCATCGCCCACCGAGGTTTCCGCGACCAGGCCAAGGCGGGCAAGGTTCTCTTCGATGCGCGCGACCCGCGATGGCTCCCGATCCACCGCGGTGAGGGCAATTGCGTTGTGGGCGAGCTCGGCGATATGGGTGGTTTTGCCGCCGGGGGCGGCACAGGCATCGAGCACCCTCTGGCCCAGAGCCAGATCCATCAGAGGCGCCGCCAATTGGGCCGCGCCATCCTGGACCGAGAACAACCCTTCGCTGTACCCGGGCAAGGTTGTTGGGCTAACTCGCTGCTCCAGCGCGAGCCCCTGCGGCGCGTGCGCGATGGGCCTTGCCGTGATGCCGGCGGTGGCCAAGCGCTCTGCGTATTGCGTTCGCCCGATGCGCACGTGGTTGACGCGCAGGCCGAGCGGCGGTCGCTGGTTGCTCGCGACTAGGATCCTTTCCCAATCCTCGGGCCACGCCGCCCGAATTCGCTCGATCAGCCAGGCGGGAAAGCACCAGGTGACCTCTGGGCTCTGCGGCGGGGCAGCCTCAAGGGTGCCCCGCTCCCGCTGAAACCGTCGCAGCAATGCATTCAACAAGCCCGTGGCCCAGCCCTTGGCGAGCAGGCGCGCGGCCTGGACCGTCTCGCCGATCGCCGCGTGGTCGGGGATGCGGAGCTCGGTGAGCTGATAGAGCCCCACCAGCAGCAAGGCCTGGATCTGGGGATCCTGCCCGGCGAAGGGTCGCGGCAACAACCGCTCGGCGAAGGCCTTGAGCCTGGGCAGCCGGCGCATCACCCCGTAACCGATTTCCTGCACGAGTGCCCGATCCCGCTCCTCGGCGATGTGCTCGAGCTCACCTTCGAGGGCCTCGGAGAGGGCGCGGCCGGCGAGCAGAACCTCGGCCACCACCCGCGCCGCGCTGGCGCGGGTGGCCGCTCCCTGTCCCGGGCGCGGTCGAGGAACCGCCATTCGCGCAACCTCAACCAAACACCGCACCCTCGAGGGAGACCGCGTTGAGGAACTCCGCCGCGGCGAGGGGCCGTTTGCCAGGGGCCTGAAGCTCGGTGATGCGCAGGACCCCCTCGCCGGTCGCCACATCGATCCCCGCGCGGGTGGTGGCGATCACCCGTCCCGGGGCGAGCGACGTACCAGCCGCAAGCGCTTCGGCCAGCCAGATCCGCAGTAGGCCCCCGCGCCAGGGGGTCTGGGCGATGGGCCAGGGATTGAAGGCGCGGATGCGGCGGGCGAGCTGGTCGGCAGGCTGGGCCCAGTCGAGGGTAGCCTCCTCCTTCATCAGCTTGTGGGCGTAGGTGGCCTCGGCCGGGTCCTGAGGGACGGGAACCAGGGTTTCGTCGGCGATTTTGGGCAAGGCCCCGAGCAGCACCGCCGCACCGAGCTCGGCGAGGCGATCATGCAGGGACCCCGCGGTGTCGGCGGGGGTGATCGGGGTCGGCTCTGCGCGGTACATCGGTCCGGTGTCCAGTCCCACCTCCATGCCCATGAGGGTGATGCCGGTCACCGGGTCCCCCGCTTCAATCGCGCGCTGGATGGGCGCGGCGCCCCGCCAGCGAGGTAGCAGCGAGGCATGGACATTGAGACATCCCAGCCGGGGGACCTCCAGGATGCGCTTGGGGAGCAGCAGCCCGTAGGCGACGACCACCAGGAGATCCGGGGCAAAGGTGGCGAGCGCCGCGGCCTCCTCCTCTCCCTTCAGGCTGAGGGGCTGCCTGATCGTGAGCCCGTGCGCGCTGGCCAGTTCCTTGATCGGACTCGGGGTGAGCCTCTGTCCGCGCCCCGCTGGTCGATCGGGTTGGGTGTAAACACCGACCACCCGATGGGGGCTGGCGAGCAGTGCACGCAACGAGGGTACGGCGAATTCGGGGGTACCGGCAAACAGGATGCTCAGGGGGCGCATGGGGGTGCTCGGGTGAGGATTTTCGCCAGCGCCTGTTAATAGGGGGACTGGTGGATGCGCTCAGATGGCGCGCTGTCTGGGCTCGGGGCGGGCGGGCCGATGCTGGCGCGCCTCCTTTTCCAGTCGATGGCGAATGCGTTGCCGTTTGAGGGCCGATAGATAGTCCACGAACAGTTTCCCGTCGAGGTGATCAATCTCATGCTGTATGCACACCGCAAGCAGGCCATCGGCCTCCATCTCAAAGGTCTCCCCAAGACGATTCAGGGCGCGCACGCGGATGCGCTCGGCGCGGGTCACGCTCTCGTAGAAACCCGGCACAGACAGGCAACCCTCGTCCATGGTCTCTTCACCAGTGGCTTCCAGGATCTCCGGGTTGATCAGGCAGAGGGGCTGGTTGTTGTCCTCGGAGACATCAATCACCACGATGCGCAAGGGGATATCCACCTGAATCGCCGCGAGTCCAATCCCTGGGGCCTGATACATGGTCTCGAGCATGTCATCCACATGGCACCGAATTGCATCGTCCACCGTCCCCACCGGGTAGGCCTGTTGCCGGAGGCGTGGATCAGGAAAGTGTAGGATCTCGAGGGTGGCCATAAGGAGATTTCCGCAACTGTGGTATCCGGAAGTACTGTTGGACTAAGATTACCGAGGATTAGTATCGTAAGGGCGTTAAGTCAGCGTTTCCAGGGTCTTTTGCGCTCAAGGACAAGGGAATCAACATGCCTAGCCGCCTTCGCGTCTTCCTCGCCACAGTCGCTGGTTGTCTCTTATCTGCTACGCCGGTCCAGGCGATCGTCGAGGACGGTGCCCTCAACCCCGGTCACCCCCAAACCTACGTGGTGCAGCCCGGTGACACGCTATGGGGGATCGCCGGGAAGTTCCTGCGCGAGCCCTGGCGCTGGCGGGAGCTGCTGGAGGCCAATCCCGGTATCGGAAGCCCCAAGCAGCTTCAGGTGGGTGACCGGATCCGCATCCTGACTACCGGCGGAACCGCCCAGGCGCGGGTCGACCGACACCGAGGCATTCCGGTGGTCAAGCTCTCCCCAGAGGTACGCGAGATTCCCCTTGCGGGCGGTATTCCGGCGGTTCCGGTCTCGGTCGTCGCGCCGTTCCTCACGCGTCCCTATGTAGCGGACAAGACCCTGCTCGATCGTGCCCCCTACGTAGTGAACTTCGTTGGCGAGCACATCACCGGTGGGGCCGGGGATGAGGTGTACGCCCGGGGTATCACCGACCCGAGCATCGGGGTCTATGAGATCGTCCGCCTCGGAAAGCCCTATGAGGATCCAGACACCGGTGAGCTCCTGGGGTACGAGGCGGCGTTTATCGCCGAGGCCCGGATGGAACGGCCGGCCGACATCAGCAAGCTGCGCATCAACGAGATGGAGCGCGAGACCCTAGCCGGCGATCGGCTGGTACCCCTGGAGCCGTTCCAGCTCGGGGACTTCCTTCCTGAACCGGCCCCCCAGGGTGCCGCCGGCCGCATCCTGGCCGTGCTGCGCGGGGTCTATGAGATCGGCCTGTACGACGTGGTGGTGATCAACCGGGGATCGAGCGACGGATTGAGGCCAGGCTCGGTCTACAAGGTGTTTCAGGGCGGCGAGAAGGTTCACGACCCCATCGCCAAGGAGCAATGGCGGTTGGAGTGGCCGTTTCCCTATGAGGATGCACCGGTGGTGACCTGGCCCGATTCCAACATTCGTCTCCCGCTCGAGGAGACCGGTGTCCTCATGGTGTTTCGCACCTTCGATCGGGTGAGCTTTGCTTTGGTGATGAGCGCTAAGGGGGCCATCCACGTGTTCGACCGCATCCGGCCACCCCAGGCCTGAGGCGCGGACCCTTATCCGACCCGGCGTGGGGAGCGGGCAGGACCGAGAGCGGACGCTGGTCCCCTGGTTGATCCTGGCCGGGGCCCCGGGAATAGGGCCGCGCACCGCTGGACGGCTCCTGCAACGCTACGGTTCCCCGGAGGGGATTCTCGCCGCGTCCGCCGGGGATCTGCGTGAGCTCGGCGTTAAGCCGCCGGCGCTCGATTTTCTCCGCCAGCCGCACCCCGCCCCGATCGATCCGGCGCTTCGCTGGCTCGAGAGTACTGAGGGCCACATAGTTACCCTCCAGGATCCGCGCTATCCACCCCTACTCGCCGAGCTGTCCGATCCACCGCTGCTCTTGTTCGTCCTCGGCGACGCGGGGCTCCTCGCCGAGCCGCAGCTCGCCGTCGTTGGCAGTCGCAATCCCACGGCGGGTGGGCGGCAGAACGCGCAGGAGTTCGCACGTCACCTCTCCGGCTGCGGATTGGTGATCACCAGCGGTCTGGCCATCGGCATTGATGCGGCCGCCCACGAGGGGGCGATGGCGGAGGGTCGAACCATTGCCGTGCTGGGTACGGGCCCCGACCGTGTCTACCCACCGAGTCAGCGGGAGCTGGCCCACCGTATTGCCGCGAGTGGGGCGCTGGTCAGCGAATTCCCGCCCGGGGTTGGCGCCCGCGCCGAGCATTTTCCGCGGCGCAACCGCATCATCAGTGGCATGAGCGTGGGCACCCTGGTGGTGGAGGCGACGCTGCAGAGCGGCTCGCTGATCACGGCCCGTCTGGCGGGCGAGCAGGGCAGGGAGGTGTTCGCCATCCCCGGCTCCATCCATAACCCCCTGGCCCGGGGTTGTCACGCCCTCATCCGCCAGGGCGCCAAGCTGGTCGAGAGCGCCAATGATATCCTCGAGGAGCTGGCTCCCCTACTTGGGGCCAACCTTGCGCTACCCGGCCGGGCGGAGGTCCCGAGCGCGGAGGCTGCCCCCGGGGACGATCTTCTGGACCAGGATTACCGCAAGCTCCTCGAATGCATCGGACACGACCCCCTTGGGCCCGATGAGCTGATCGCCCGATCCGGCCTCGCCCCAGCACAGGTGTCAGCCATGCTGCTCTTGCTGGAGTTACAGGGACGAATCACCGCCTGCCCGGGTGGCCGTTATTGCCGTGCCGGATGCTGAGGGGACCGGCTCGCCCGCCACCGACTCCGCCGCAGTCCCAACCCCCGTCGACGCATCGCGCTTGACAGGGCGGGAGCCGCTTCGCTATTGGTAATAAGCTTTGTAACGGACCGAGCCGCGCGCCAATGAATCTCGTCGTCGTCGAATCCCCCGCGAAGGCCAAGACCATAAAGAAATACCTCGGATCGAGCTTCGAGGTCGTCGCCTCTTATGGTCATGTTCGCGATCTGGTGCCCAAGGAGGGTGCGGTCACCCCCGAGGATGGCTTCCGCATGCACTACGAGGTTATCGACAAGAACGAACGCCATGTCGAGGCCATTGCGAAGAAGCTCGGCCGTGCCACCGCCCTCTACCTAGCGACCGACCCCGACCGCGAGGGTGAGGCGATCTCCTGGCATCTCTACGAGCTGCTCCGAGAGCGCAAGGAGATGCAGGACAAGGCGGTACACCGGGTGGTGTTCAACGAGATCACCCAGCGGGCGGTGCGCGAAGCCGTCTCCCATCCCCGCGGGATTTCCATGGACCTGGTCAACGCCCAGCAGGCCCGGCGGGCGCTCGACTATCTGGTGGGCTTCAATCTCTCGCCGCTGTTGTGGAAGAAGGTCCGCGGGGGGCTCTCGGCGGGGCGCGTGCAGAGTCCGGCGCTGCGGTTGATCGTCGAGCGGGAGGAGGAGATCGAGGCCTTCCGTCGCCAGGAGTACTGGACCCTCGAGGCGGACGTCGCCAAGGAGACGAAGCCCTTCAATGCCCGCCTGATCGAGTTCGGCGGCGCGAAGCTCGAGCAGTTTTCCATCGTCGAGGAGGCGCAGGCGCGGGAGGCAGAGCGGCGGCTCACCGAGGCGGCCCGGGGTCGGCTCCTGGTGCGGCGCGTCGAGCGCAAGGAGCGGCGTCGCAACCCCGCGCCACCCTTCACCACCTCCACGCTGCAGCAGGAGGCGGCCCGCAAGCTCGGTTACACCGCCCAGCGCACCATGCGGCTCGCCCAGCAGCTCTACGAAGGGGTGGACATCGGCAGTGAATCGGTGGGGTTGATCACCTACATGCGTACCGATTCAGTGCATCTCGCCAACGAAGCCATCGGCGAGATCCGCGACTACATCCGCCAGCGCTATGGGGCGGAGCAGCTCCCCCCCGAGCCGCGGCAGTACAAGACCAAGGCCAAGAATGCCCAAGAGGCGCACGAGGCCATCCGCCCCACCGCGGCCTCCCGTACGCCAGAGTCGCTGGCCCAGCACCTCACCCGCGACCAGCATCGGCTCTACGAGCTCATCTGGAAGCGAGCCATCGCCTGCCAGATGCTGCACGCCACCATCAACACCGTGGCGGTGGATCTCGCCTGCGGCGAGGCAGGTGTCTTCCGCGCCAATGGCTCGACCGTAGCCAACCCCGGTTTCATGCAGGTCTACCTCGAGGGCCAGGACGACGGCGGCGCCCAGGATAGCGAGGAGAGGATCTTGCCGCCGCTTGCCGAAGGCGACCTGGTGGATCTGCTCGAGATTCGGCCCGAGCAGCACTTCACCGAGCCACCACCGCGTTACACCGAGGCCTCGCTGGTGAAGGCGCTCGAGGAGTTTGGCATCGGCCGTCCTTCCACCTACGCGGCGATCATCTCCACCCTCCAGGACCGGGAATACGCAAAGCTAGAGAGCAAGCGCTTCCACCCCACCGACGTGGGCCGGGTGGTTAACCGCTTTCTCACCCGGCACTTCGCCGACTACGTGGATTACGCTTTCACTGCCCGCCTGGAGGACGAGCTCGATGCCGTCTCCCGTGGTGAAGCGGACTGGGTGCCGGTGCTCACGAGCTTCTGGGGGCCGTTCAAGGCGCGTCTCCGCCACACCGAGGAGAACGTCAAGCGCAGCGATGTGACCCAGGAGGCCCTTGACGAGACCTGTCCCAAGTGTGGCAAGGCGCTCGCCATCCGGCTGGGCCGGCGTGGTCGCTTCGTGGGCTGCACCGGCTACCCAGAGTGCGACTACACCCGCGACCTGCAAGAGGGTGCAAAGCCCGAGGCGGCCGCTGAGGTGGTGCCCGATCGCAGCTGTCCGCAATGTGGTTCCGCCCTGGTGGTGAAGCAGGGACGCTACGGCAGCTTCATCGGTTGCTCCGGTTATCCGAAGTGCACCTACATCGAGCCCCGGAGCAAACCCGAGGACACCGGTGTTGCCTGCCCCCAGTGCCACCAGGGCACACTGCTCAAGCGCAAGTCCCGGCGCGACAAGGTGTTCTATTCCTGCTCCACCTATCCAAAATGCAACTATGCTCTGTGGAACGAGCCGCTTCCCGGGCCCTGTCCCGCCTGCGGCTGGCCGATCCTCACGATCAAGGTCACCAAGCGCAAGGGCGCCGAAAAGGTGTGTCCGCAGAAGGAGTGCGCCTACAGCGAGCCCGCCCCGGAGGCCACGGAGCCCGAGGCCAAGCGGGTATAGTGCTTCCCGCGAGGGCGGGTCAAGCGCTCGCACCCAGCGCCTGAACACCCCATTGACGAGGCTAGATGACGATGAACCCCCCCTTTGTTGCTGTGCTGATGGGCTCCGACTCCGACCTGCCCACCCTGCAGACGACCCTTGATGTGCTCGCTGGCTTGGGGATCCCCTGCGAGGTGAAGATCACCTCGGCCCACCGCACCCCCGCCGCCACCCACGCCTACGTCAAGGACGCCGACGCCCGGGGTTGCGCGGTGTTCATTGCCGCCGCCGGGCTCGCCGCGCACCTGGCCGGAACCGTTGCGGCACTCACCCTCAAGCCGGTGATTGGAATACCGCTGGGGGCGGGTGCGCTCAATGGCATAGACTCCCTGCTCTCCACCGTGCAAATGCCCGGGGGGATTCCCGTGGCCACGGTCGCCATCGGCAAGCCGGGTGCCACCAACGCTGCCTATCTGGCGGCCCAGATCCTGGCCCTCTCCGATCCGGAGCTGGCGAACCGATTGGCTGCAGAGCGCGAGGCCAATGCTCAAGGGGTGCTGGCCAAGGACACCCAGCTCCAGGCCGAGCGTCGGCGCTGAGCGGCGGTAGTCTTGACCGGCGCTGGGTCCATTCATCTGCGCCGTGCCGCCCGCGTGGTAGCAGCGGGGGGGCTGATTGCCTATCCCACCGAGGCGGTGTATGGCCTTGGCTGCGACCCTCGCAATGGCGCGGCGGTGAGGCGCTTGCTGGCGGTCAAGCAAAGACCCGAGAACAAAGGCCTGATCCTGATCGCGGCGGATTTCGAGCAGCTCGCGCCTTTCGTGGAGGAGGTGGGACCTGAGTCGATGGCGGCGGTGCACCAGAGTTGGCCGGGTCCCTTCACCTGGCTCTTGCCGGCCCGGCCAAGCACGCCCCCTTGGCTCAGGGGTGACCATGAGACCCTCGCGGTGCGGGTGACCGCCCACCCCCTCGCCGCCGCCCTCTGCCGCTGCTGTGGTACCGCGCTGGTCTCCACCAGTGCCAATCGCAGCAACCAGCCTCCGGCCCGTACCGCGACCGAGGTGCGGGCGCATCTTGGCGCGGACCTGGATTACCTGGTGCCAGGGGACTGCGGCCCAGAGTCGCGGCCGAGCCAAATTTGCGATGCGCGCACCGGCAGGCTTCTGCGTGCCTAGCGTCGCAACCAGGGGCCGGTGGGCTCAGCAGGATTGGCGCCCCTCCCCAGTCCTTTCCATTGCGCGCGGAATCCATCCCCTTCGACCAGCATGAGCGATGAACCCGATATCGCGGCCGTCTCGGCCTACCTGGTAGGGCTACAGGAGCGGATCTGCCGGACCCTGGAGCAGGAGGAGCCCGCCGCCCGATTTCTGGAGGATGCATGGCAACGGGCGGATGGGGGCGGCGGGCGTAGCCGCGTGCTGCAGCTTGGTGAGGTGATCGAGCAGGCGGGGATCAACTTCTCCTATGTCCAGGGTGAGCGGCTGCCTCCCTCGGCCACTGCCAGCCGGCCGGAGCTCGCTGGCCGGCAATTCCAGGCGCTAGGCGTTTCTCTGGTCATCCACCCGCGCAACCCCTATGTGCCGACCTCGCATGCCAACGTGCGCTTCTTCCTCGCGGAAAAACCGGGTGCCGAGCCGGTGTGGTGGTTCGGAGGGGGCTTCGATCTGACGCCTTACTACCCGTTTCTTGAGGACGTCGTTCACTGGCACCGGGTGGCAAAGTCCGCTTGTGACCCCTATGGCGAGGAGCTCTACCCCCGCTACAAGGCCTGGTGCGACGAGTACTTTTTCCTTCGCCATCGCAACGAGCCGCGCGGCGTGGGCGGGCTGTTTTTCGACGACCTTAACGCCGGGGGGTTCGCGCGCTGCTTTGCCTTTCTGCAGCGCATTGGCGATCACTACCTGACCGCCTATCTGCCTATTCTGCAGCGCCGCAAGGCCATCCCCCATGGCGAGCGGGAGCGTGCCTTCCAGAAGTACCGCCGCGGCCGCTACGTCGAGTTCAATCTGGTCTACGACCGAGGGACCCTTTTCGGGCTCCAGTCCGGCGGGCGCACTGAGTCGATCCTCATGTCCCTGCCACCTGAGGTGAGCTGGCGCTACAACTGGGCACCGCCCGCGGGGAGCCGCGAGGCGGAGCTCTACGAGCGCTTTCTCACACCCAGGGACTGGCTCGCCGAGAACCTCTAGCTGCCAGCGGAGGGGCGGGCCGCGTTCTTGGCGGAGAGCTCGGCGATGAGACCGTCGAGGCCCTTGCTGCGAATGGTTTGGGCGAAGCCGGACCGGTAGTTGCTGATCAGGCTGATACCATCAATCTTGACATCGTATACCCGCCAGTGCCCGTCGTTGAGACTCATGCTGTAGTCCACGGGGATCGGCGCACCGTCACGTCGCATGACCTCCGTGCGCACCACCGTATCCCTCTGGCCGGGCGCGAGCGTGAGGGGCTCGAAACGGATCTCCCATTCGCTCAGCTCATCGATGGCGGAGGAATAGGAGCGGACCAGGAGGCGCGTGAACTCGCTCTGGAACGCGGCCCGCTGCTCGGGGGTCGCCTCGCGCCAGTGTTTACCCAGTGCGAGGCTCGCGGCCCGATCTAAATCCACATGCGGTAGGAATTTCTCATTCACTATCCGGTGGACGTACTGGGGGTCGCGTTTGAGCAGATCCCGATCGGAGTGCAGCACCTCGCGCAGCCGATCCGAGCCCGCTTCGATCACCTGTTGGGGTGCCATGAGCTCGGCGGCGCGCACAGCCGCACTCGCCAGCCCCGCCAGGGGGGCGGAAAGCAGCCAAGCCAGCACCAGGGGCGCGGCCAGGCGTAGGGTCCGAAGCTTCCACATCGTTATTAACTCCCAGACTGCGGCATCTCATGCGCCGGCAGCGAATTGTGTCGATCGAGATGCTCCGAGAGCCACTCCCGAAGCCAGGGGCTGGAACGCGAACCGCTGAAGCGCCCGCGCTCTTCCCCCTGGTGAAACAACAGCACCGTGGGGAAGCCGCGCAGGCGGTAATGTCCGGCCAGCTTCATGTTGTCACCCTCGTCCACCTCGACCTTGGCCAGTCTGATAGCCCCCTCGCATTCCTCCACCACCCGCTCGAGATGGGGTGCGAGGGCATGACAGGGGGCGCACCAGTCGGCCCAGAAATCCACCAGCACCGGATGAAACTGCGAGGCCTCGAGCACCGCAGTCGGGAACTGCTCAAGGTGACACGCAAAGATGTGGGATGATCGGTGTTCGACGTGCAACATAAACTTTGAAAATATAGACGAAATGGCTACAGGGATGAAAGTCTCTCTCGGTCCGCCCGTTAGCGCCTGTCCGCTGAGGGGGGTACTGAGGGGGGTGCTTGGTCAACCTTCCCCGTTCGGTTATGGTATGGGCGGATTGTGAATGTTCACGGGTTGCCCCATCCCCCGACCGGATTCTGGCTCATGTCCACTGCTGTCCGCGCCCCCTTTCCCCTCACCCGAATGCGTCGCATGCGCCGCGATGTGTTCTCCCGCCGGCTCCTGCGGGAAACCCTGCTCACGCCCGCCGACCTGATCTATCCCCTGTTCGTGCTGGAGGGTAAGGGTCAGCGCGAGGCTGTACCCTCCATGCCCGGTGTGGAGCGTTTGAGCATCGATCTGCTCGTGGCTGAGGCGCGGGAGTGCCACCGCCTCGGAATCCCGGCCCTGGCCCTGTTCCCGGTGACGCCCCCGTCCGCCAAGAGTCTCGATGCGCGCGAGGCTTTTAACCCGGACGGGCTGGCCCAGCGGGCGGTGCGTGCCCTGAAAGCGGCGTTGCCCGATCTCGGTGTGATCACCGATGTTGCGCTGGACCCTTTCACCAGTCACGGCCAGGACGGGCTTTTGGATGAGAGCGGGTATGTGGTCAATGACCCCACTGTCGAGGTGCTGGTGCAGCAGGCCCTTTCCCATGCCGAGGCGGGGGCCGACGTGGTGGCCCCCTCGGACATGATGGACGGGCGCATCGGTCGAATCCGCCAGGCCCTGGAGCAGGCCGGGCGGATCCATACCCGAATCCTCGCCTATTCGGCCAAGTACGCCTCGAGCTATTACGGCCCGTTCCGTGATGCCGTGGGCTCGGCCGCCAACCTGGGTGGAGGCAATAAGTACAGTTACCAGATGGACCCGGGCAACTCCGACGAGGCCCTGCACGAGGTGGCGTTGGACCTCCAGGAGGGCGCCGATATGGTAATGATCAAACCCGGCATGCCCTATCTGGATGTGGTGCGGCGGGTCAAGGACGCTTTCGGCGTCCCCACCCTGGTCTACCAGGTGAGCGGCGAGTACGCCATGCTCAAGGCCGCCGCCCAGAACGGCTGGCTGGACGAGCGAGCGGTGGTCATGGAGGCCTTGGTCTGCATCAAGCGGGCCGGGGCCGATGGCATCCTGAGCTATTTCGCGAAGCAGGTGGCCCGGTGGCTAAACGACTAACCCGGCCGCTCTGTTGTCCCGGTCGGAACCGATGACCGATCGTTACGCCGTCATCGGTAACCCCATCGAGCACTCAAAATCCCCGCTCATCCACACCCTCTTTGCCCGCCAGACCGGGCAGGACCTGGAGTATGGGCGGCTGTTGGGCGATCTCCAGGGTTTCGAGGCAGACGTCCAGCGGTTCTTCGCCGAGGGCGGCAAGGGGCTCAACGTTACCGTTCCCTTCAAGGAGCGGGCCTGGCGGCTGGCGGAGGTGCGCAGCCCCCGGGCGGAAAACGCGGGCGCCGTGAACACGCTGACGGCACTGGCCGCGGTGCGGCTCGGCGGGGATAACACCGACGGGGTGGGACTGGTGCGGGATCTCACCTGCAACCAGGGTTTCGACCTGACAGGCAAGCGCGTGCTCCTGCTCGGTGCGGGGGGTGCCAGCCGTGGGGTGCTTCGCCCCCTCCTCGAGGCGGCGCCGCAGTGCCTGGTGATCGCCAACCGAACCGCCGGGCGGGCGGTGGGGCTAGCGAGCCAGGTCCGCGACGTTGGACCGATTGAGGGTTGCGGCCTCGACGCCCTGGCGGGACGGGGCTTCGACCTGATCCTCAACGGCACCGCCGCCGGGTTGAGCGGGGAAGTCCCCGCCATTCCTGACGATTGCCTCGCCCCGGGGGGCTGGACCTATGACATGCTCTATGGCAGCGAGCCTACCCCCTTCACGCGCTGGGCCCAGGCTCGCGGCGCCGCCCGCGCCCTCGACGGACTCGGCATGCTGGTCGAGCAGGCCGCCGAGTCGTTTTTTATCTGGCGAGGCGTTTACCCGGACACCGCGCCGGTCATTACCCTGCTGCGGGGCCGGTGAGGCCGTTCTGGGACGGCGGTGGGGTGCGCAGGCTGTGCTGAGCGAGAGCCGAGCGGATCAGGCCGCGATTGCATCACCGGCGTCAACCAGAGCAGGGGGCTGATCCATGGGAAAAGAGTCCAGGAGGGAATGCCAACCCTGTACCGGCTGCTGCGATGGCTGGGTGCAGATGGTCATCGGTGGGGTTCCGGTGTACCCAGGGAGCCCTTGTCCGCACAGCACCGGAAGTGGCTGTGATGACTATGAGAACCGCCCGCAGGACCCCTGCGGGAACTTCAACTGTGGATGGATTCTTCCCGACAGCCCGCTCCCGGAGTGGATGAAGCCCAGTAGCGCACGTGTGATCGTGATTCTGAACCAGTTGATCTGGAACGGTCGTCCGGTGGATCTCGCCGTCCCGATGGGAAGGAGGATTCCGCCTCGAGCCCTGGACTGGCTGAAGCGGTTCTCCGAGCGCCAACTGCGGCCGCTCATGTATACCGAACAGATCCTCGATGGCGGCAGGTTCAGTCGGGAGCAGCAGGTTTTCGGATACGGGCCGCCGGAGTTCCAGCAGGATCTGCTGCGCTGGCAGCGGGAAGGCAAGCGACTCTGGTGAGTCAGCGCCACCCTGCCGGGAACGGCGTGGCGTGGTGTGTCACATCGGTGGCGCGCGGGGCGCCTGCCCCGCATGCCACCGAGCGATCCCTACTGCGATCGACCAGGACCAAAGCCCGCGCCAGGGGGAGGCGGAGGCATCTCACCTGCTCCTCCAGACCCGGGCCCGTAACCCTGGGGTCCCCACCAGCCGGGTCCGGAGCCCTGTGGGCCACTGTAGCCTGATCCAGGATACTGGGGGCCGCCGAAGCTCTGCGGACCATAGCCCTCGGGCGTGCCGTACCCTCTGCCCTGACCCCAGGGAACCTCTTGCCCTGTTCCGAAGCCCTGTGGCATACCGAAGCCGGGGCCGGGGCCATAACCCTGGGGTTGCCGTTGTCCGGGCCAGTCGCCTTGCGGCATGGCGGCGGGCGGGCCGCCGAAGCCCTGGAGCCCGGGTCCGGGTCCCGGCAGTGGCTGCGACGGGGTTCCGGGTTGTGCTTGCGGGCCCCAGGCCGGTGGCATCATCCGCGGGGGCGGTCCACCTGGGCCACCGAAGATCGCTTGTGCCGCCTCCTTTTGCTCTGCCGTCATCTGGTTGACGATGGCCTGGTAACGATCCCGTGCCTCCGGGCTCAGCCAGGGTGCCTCGCCCATCGAGCACAGGGGCATCTCGGGCATGTCGATGCCGCCTTCCTTCGCCCGTTCACGCATGGTTTTCCACATCTCCTGACGGAATGCCTGTCGCTCGGCCGGCGTCATGTTGCGCATCTTCTCGAAGTGCTCCCGATGCTCCTCCTCGGACATGAGGCCCTGCTTCCAGGGCGGGGCTTGCGGCATCTCCACACCCCGTGCCTTGGCCCGTTCCCTCATCTGCTGATAGTGCTGCTCCCGCATGGCCTCGATCTGTTCCTTGGACATGGCCTGGTCGGGCATCGCGGGGGGCTGTGGTGGCTGGGGGGGTACGAAACCGGCCGTGGGGGGCGCAGTAAGGTTCCCTGGGAACGCCCCCCCCTGTTGCCGCATCTCCTCGTTCGACAACCACCGCGGCTCAGGGAGTTTCTGCTGTGCCCAAGGGGCCGCCTCGGGCAGTGCAATACCCGCCGTCCCTGCGCGCTGACGCAGCTCCTCGTAGCGGCCGTTGCGCTCCTCCATCTGCTGCTGATGGCGCTTCTGCATTTCGTCGAAGCGGGCCTGAACCTCCGGGGGCAAGGGTGGTGGCTGAACCGACCCCATCGGCGCGGGCGGGGCGGGTGCCGCAGCGGCGGGGGCGCCGCTGGCGACCGGTGCGGCAGCGGGGGCTTGTGCTGGGCTGCTCGCTTCCGCGGCCGCCTGGGGCGCTGCCGCTGGGGTCGCGGGCTCCGCCGCCCAAGGGGTGTGTCCATAGAGGGCAAGGGACAGGGCTCCAAGGGAGGTGACGGTAAGCAAGGTGGTGGGGCGCCTCATCGCGGGTCTCTCCTGTTTGATGGATGAAGTCGGGAAGCCTGAACCTCTAGAGCGAGCACCGCTGGCGCTCAGCCGAATGGGCTCGCTTCCTATGGGTTGGCAGCATGAAATTGCTGGTCTGAAAGCTTACGATAGTGCCGCGCCGATGGGAACAAAACCTGGAAGCGATTCGGTGCATCCAGGGTTTCCCCTGGCCGTTTGTTGTTGGCATCGGCGGTGCGCCTTGCGGTTACCGAGGCGCCGCGCGTAGGGCACCGATCCGAATCACCCGAGGGCAGGTGGATGTCAGGAATACTCAGCGGCCTTATCCGCGGCTACCAGGAACAGCTCCGCAGGCATCGTAATCGTCCCTTTCTGCGCGCGGCGATGGCGGCCTGCGCCCTGGTGTCGATGGCCGGTGGTGTGGTTTCCCTGCGCCAACGGGTGCAAATGGACCAGATCATGGAAACCCTCGACGGTCTCAAGGTGTTCGATCCCCATGAGGGGGTGGACCTGTTCAATGACTTTGTCGAGTCGATCGCCGCCGACCCGGTATCGGGACATGCGCAGGCGTTGGCGGTGGTGGACGAGGAAGTGGCCGAAGAGCCAGAGAAGGCGCAGTTGTTGATTCGGATCTGTGCGGCGGTGGTTGAGCAGGAGGGGACCGCCGCTGAGCAGGAGTGGAAAGAGATTCGCACCCTGTGCGATCGCTTCGCTCTCGAGCCGGAGGAATGTGGCCTCGACTCAGTCCGTCGCAGGACCACCTGATCTGCTATCGCCAGGGGCAAGAGCGGCCCCCCGGTGGGCGGAGGGTGATGCGCTCGGTTAGGGGCATCGTTGCGGTGCGCATTCCCAACCCCGTTTCCAAGTCGCCTCGGTCCTGGTCATCCTGAACAATGCGAGGGGCTCACCTGACCCGGGTATTGCCAAGGAGGCCCGTGGGGGCTTTCCCCGGGCGGCGGTGGTGGGGTGCTCGCTTCGGGGCGGAGGTTTCCCATGCTGATCGATGAGTTGATGCAGGAAAGCGGGGTCGCCTTCGGTACCAGCGGCGCCCGCGGCCTGGCTCGCGCGATGACGGACCGGGTGTGCTATGGATACACTCTTGGTTTCCTCCAGTACCTGAGAGCGCGGGGCGACCTGCGCGCGGGTGGGGAAGTCGGCATCGCCGGCGACCGCCGCCCGAGCACCGGCC
>JAEHCY010000208.1 GCA_016880695.1 Chromatiaceae bacterium
CAGACCTGATCGAAGACATCGAGCAGATGGCGCACGAATTGGTTGGGATGGGGCTCGTGGCCGAGCTCGCCTTCCCAGCCGTCTGGCCAGGCCGCGGCGGTGCCGTAGCGCCTGAGCAGATAGAACGGCGGGGAGGTGAGTGCGACCTGGACCGAGTCGTCCGGCAGGCCGCGCAGCCCGTCGCTATCGAGTATTTGCAAGGGTTCGTGGACGTTCATCGGCCTTTCAAGTGGCTGGGGGCGCTGGTGCACCTGGGGGGTGAGTATACCTGAGGGGTGCCGCGGGCCGGTCGTGCCCCGGAATGTCCTCGCCCGGGACATGCGAGAGGGCGGCATGTGCCACAACCGTTTGCTCGGCGTTGCGGAGTCGATCCGGGCGTTCCCCGCCTGATCGCCAGACAGCCCAGGTGTGGACCGATGCTGCGGGGCTCGACGCCTGCTCTGGGCTGCCGGGCCTCAAGGTACTGATCCGCTCAGGATCTCCGAACTCGGTTTGCCTGGACGGCCGGGGCGCAGCGACGCGGAGGGCGAGGAGAACGGGGTCTTGCAATCACGCATTGCGCAAAGGTCACGGGGTCTTGCAATCAGGTGCGCTTAGGCCCGGCATTGACGTGGCAATGCAGGCAGCTCTGGTTGCAGCGATAGCCGCCCAGGTTGACCTGCAAGGTCGTCAGGCCGCGGCGGTGCTGGGGCGGGAAGTCGGTGGTGCGCAACAGGGGAAGGGTATCGTGCATGGAGCCCGGCCTCGTCTTCGAGGGGTCAGTCGCTGACCACCGGCAGCCCGGCACGGCGCCACTCCGGCAGCCCGTCCTGCAGGCGCCGGGCCTCGAACCCCGCCTCCCGCAGCCGGGCGACGGCCTCGTAGGAAAGCACACACCAGGGCCCGCGGCAGTAGGCGACCACCTCCCGGCCGGTTGGCAGCTCCCTGAGCCTCTCCTGCAGGCGATCCAGGGGGACGTTCAGTGCTCCGGCCACGTGACCCTGGGCGTACTCCTCGGGCGGGCGCACGTCGAGCACCGTCACCAGGCCATCGCGTACCCGCGCCAACAGGTCATCGGCGGGGACCGGCTCCAGGGCATCGCGCCCCATGAGATAGCTCGCCACCAGATCCTCGACGGCGCCCAGGTGGGCCTGTGCGATCACGCGGAGCGCCGCCACCGCGTCCAGAACCCGCTCGTCCCCTAGGGAATAGCGGATGTGCTTGCCGTCACGCCGGGCCTGCACTACCCCAGCGGCCTTGAGCTGCTGGAGGTGCTTGGAGGTGTTGGCAATGGACAACCCCGCAACTCGCGCCAGATCCTCTACGCTGCGCGTCCCCTGGGCCAGGAAGTCGAGCAGTTCCAGACGCGCCCCGTGGCCGAGGGCGCGGGCGATTATGGCGAGGTACTCGAACAGGGCCTGCTTGGGGCCTTGCGGTTGGGGCATGGGCTCGACTCGCTAGGGGCGTCCAAAAAACATTACACGGAATCGTTGAGCGATTCCAAGTGGCCTGCCAGTATAAGGGGCCCCCACCCAACAGGCAGGCCCGCAGCGGAGTACAGAAGATATTGGAACCCATCATCCACGGCCGCGCCGCGGGCATCCGTCCCGGCTGCTTCGCCAACTCCTTCGCGATCATGGCCATCGCCGCCCTGGCCAGCCTGCCCGCGGCCGGGGAGCCGACCCGTCGAGACCCGGACACCGGTGCCACCACCTGGGAGACCCAGGCCCACGGCGTTACCCTCACCCTCACCCAGCTCCTGCCGGACCAGGTGCGCGCCTTCTACGTCAACCGCGGCTTCGACCTGGCCGATGCGGCCGTCTTCGCGGGGGCCTGTGTCTTTATGACCGTGATGCGCAACGACGCGGCGCCGGGCGAGCTGAGTTTTCGCCTGGCCGATTGGCAGATCCAGACCGCTGGGGCGATCCGCGGGCTGCCCCCCGTGGACGACTGGCTGGCGCAGTGGCAAAGGCGCGGGGTGAGCGAGACGGCACGCATCGCCTTCCGCTGGGCCCAGCTCCCGCCGGAACAGAGCTATGCGCCGGGAGAGTGGAACCAAGGCATGCTGGCGACGGGGCTTCCGCCCGGCAGCCGCTTCGACCTGATCGCCCACTGGACGGTTGCAGGTCAAGACTACGAGGGGAGACTCGACGATGTGCGTTGCAGCGACTGATCGGAGCCGATGGACCCCCTGGCTCGGCCTGGTGGTCCTGCTGGGGCTGCACCTGCCGGGCAGGGTCGTCGGTGCCGCCGAGTTGCCGCCCTTGAGTCACCGACTCACCGCCCTAAGGGAGCCTGCGCAGGCCCCGACCTTACGCCTTCGGGACCTGGACGACCGCCCCCACGACCTCGCCGACCTCAAGGGCCGGCTGGTGCTGGTGAACTTCTGGGCCACCTGGTGCCCGCCCTGTCGGCGCGAGATGCCGTCCCTCGAACACCTTTACCAGCAACTGCGGG
>JAEHCY010000028.1 GCA_016880695.1 Chromatiaceae bacterium
CGGCCCTTCTGCAGGTCCTCGAGCAGGTTCTTGAGGCCTCCGGTAATGCTCTCGCCCTTGGTAGCCAGCGCGGTCTTGACGAATTCGGGATTGGTGGCGGGGAAATTGGAGGGTGCCATGGCCTCCACCAGGAGTCGGGTGGCAAACCGCATTCGCGTCTTGGCCGGACCCTCCTCGATGGGTATCGTCTCGGCCAGCTTGGTCAGGAAATCGGCGTTGAGGAGATAGGCCTGACGCAAGTAATCGAAGAGCGGCAGGTGCTCCCATTCCGGTGCGCGGAAGCGCCGATCGCCCGGGGGTGGTTCGATCAGGGGCTCCGGCTTCTCATCGGGCTTGCGTTGCCACACCGTTTGCCACAACTGCGCGTGCTGGGACAGGAGCTCCTGCTGCAGCTTGGCCAAGGAATCGAGGTTGGGCATTGCTGGTGGCACCGCCGGGGTTGCCGGGGCGCGGGGTGTCGGGAACGGGAAAGGCGGCTTGGTGAGAAAACCCAGGTAGGCCTCCGTCAAAGACTGGCCGAGCTGCATCATCCGTTGCAGGGTTTCCTGCGCTTGATCGGGGGGGCTGGACATGGGTGCTGTCTCCTCGAGGATGGCCACCGCCAGGATGGGTGGGCGCGGGAACAGGGCCGCGTTCGCAGATACCCGCCGCCGTGGTGGCGACCATCCCGCGGCGCGGTGTGGTCCTCCCTATGACGCTCTGGTCAAGCTGCTGTGGGAGCGGGAATACCAGAAATAGACCGCGAGCCCGAGCCCCATCCAAATCGCGAATCGCAGCCAGGTCACCACTGAGAGGTTTAACATCAGGTACAAACAAAAGCCAATCCCGAGCAGGGGGGTTAGCGGGCTGAAGGGGATACGGAACGGGCGGGGCATGCCGGGGTGGGATCGGCGCATAAAGATGACCCCCGCGCAGACCACGACGAAGGCCGCCAGGGTGCCGATGTTCACCAGTTGCGCAACCTCCGCGATCGGTGTGAGCCCCGCGATGGCCGCCATCAGCGCTCCGGCCATCAGGATGACGCGCAACGGGGTACCGGTGCGGGGGTTGACCTCGGCGAATACCGGCGGCAACAGCCCATCCCGAGACATGGCCAGGAAGACTCGGCTCAGCCCATAGTAGAGCACCAGCATCACCGAGGTGAGACCAGCAATGGCGCCGGCGGCCACCAGCGCCGAGGCCCATTGATGGCCGATGCGCAGGAGCGCCTCGGCCACCGGGGAGGCCACGTTAAGACTGGGATAGGGCACGATCCCGGTCAGCAGGCCCGCCACCAAGATGTAGACCAGCGTGCAGACAGCGAGGGAGGCGAGAATGCCGATGGGGAGATCGCGCTGGGGATTGCGCGCCTCCTCTGCCGCCGTGGAGACGGCATCGAACCCGATGTAGGCGAAGAACACCATCGCCGCCCCCTGGGCCACTCCTTCCCAGCCGAACGGCAGAAAAGGCTGCCAGTGGCGCGCATCCACGTTGGGCAGGGCCACGACGATGAAGATGCCGATGGCCAACAGCTTGACGAAGACGATGGCGGCGTTGAAGCGCGCGCTCGCATGTACCCCGATGCCAAGCAGGATGCCGAGGACGAGAATGATCACCATCGCAGGCAGGTTGAAAAGCCCGCCTTCGCCCGGTGCATGCAGCAGCGTCTCCGGCAGGGGCAGGCCCACGGCGGCGAAGGCGTTGGCCGCGTAACCGGACCAGCCGATGGATACCGCGGCCGTTGCCACGCCGTATTCGAGGATGAGGTCCCAGCCGATGACCCAGGCGATGACCTCGCCCAGGCCGGCGTAGGCGTACCCGTAGGCGCTGCCGCACCCCCCCACCGCCGCGGCCAGCTCCGCATAGGCCAGGGCGGCGAAGGCGCAGGCCAACCCGGCCAGCACGAAGGACAGCACCACCGCGGGTCCTGCCTGGGTGGCCGCCGCGATGCCGGTGAGAACAAAGATGCCGGCGCCGATGATCGCACCGATGCCCAACAGAGTCAGGTCGAAGGCGGACAGCACCGGGCGGAGATCCGAGCCATTGAGGTAATCGGCATTGATGGGCTTGGTGCGTAGCAGGCTCATGGTCTCGCGGCGGAAAAGGGGGAATAAGCGGTGCATGCTACCGCCCCTTCCAGGGTTCGGGAAGCGGCGGTGGCGATGAGCGCGCTTGGCGGCTTACGGCTTGGGGCCAATCGCCAGGGTGACGCGCACGATCTCAGGCTCCTCTGGGACCCGTTCCTGTGTGAAACCCAGCACGCTGCAGAGCTTGAGCATCGAGCGGTTATCCCGCAGCACATCCCCGTACACCTGGCGGATCCCGCGGCTCACGGCGTAGTCGAGCACCCGGCGCATGAGCAGGATGCCGAGCCCCATGCCGATCATGTCGTGGCGCACGATGATGGCGTATTCGGCGCGCTCGCTGTCGGGAAGGGCGATGAGGCTGACCACACCGTAGATCTCCGCCTTGCCTGCGAGCCCAGGCTCCGCCAGAACCAGGGCCATTTCTCGGTCGTAGTCGATCTGGGTGAAGCGGGCAGCGGTGACGTGATCCAGGGTCTTGAGCGGCACGAAGAACCGCAACCGAATCTCCTCCGGGGTGAGCTTGGCAAAGGCGGCCTGGAGCGCGGGCTCGTCCTCGGGCCGGATGGGGCGCAGCAGAAAGGTCCGCCCATCGCCGAGGGGGACCGGCTCCTCCAGCTCCTTGGGGTAGGGTCGGATGGCCAGCCGCTCCGTCCCGGGCCGATCGGCCCGTTCCACCCGTATGCGCGCGTCGAGGGCCACCACACCGAAGGGGTCCGCTAGTAAGGGGTTGATGTCGAGCTCGACGATCTCGGGTACGTCGATCACCAGTTGCGCCACCCGCACTAGGGTCAGGGCCACGGCGTCGAGGTTGGCCGCCGCCTGACCCGGGTGGCCCCGCAGCAGCCGATGGATGCGGGTGCGGGAGATCATCTCCTTGGCCAGCCGCATATTGAGCGGCGGCAGGCCCAGGGCCCGGTCGTTGATGGTCTCCACCGCCGTGCCGCCGTGACCCACCAAGAGCACGGGACCGAACTGGGCGTCGTTGCTCATCCCCACGATCAGCTCTATGGCCCCCGGCCGCCGCACCATGGGCTGCACGGCGAAGCCCTCGAGCCGGGCATCGGGGCGCGCCTGGCGAATTCGCCGGAGCATGTCCTCGGCCGCATCCTGTACCGCGGCGGGACCGGCGAGGTCGAGGGCCACGCCCCCCAAAGCGGTCTTGTGGGTGATGTCGGGGGAGAGCACCTTGAGTGCCACCAGACCCCCGATCTCCGCCGCCAGGAGAGCGGCTTCGTTGGGGCTGGCCGCGCTGCGGGTGGCCACCACCGGCACCCCGTAGGCCGATAGGACCTGCTTGGCCTCGGGCTCGCTCAGCCAGACGCGTTTCTGCGCCAGTGTCTGCGCCACCAGTTGCCGCACACGCTCGATATGGGGGGTGAAATCCTCGGGCACCGAGGGGGGTGTCTCGGTGAGCATCTGCTGGCTGTGGCGGTAGTTGACCAGGTACATGAAGGCCCGCACCGCCTGCTCGGGGGTGTCGTAGGTGGGTACTCGGCGCTCGGCGAACAGGCGCCGCGACGCCGCCGCCGCCCCATCACCCACCCAACTGGTGAGTACGGTGGGTCCCCAGGCCTGGCCCAGGTTGTCGATCACCGCCTGGGCCGCTTCCTCCGAGGAGGCCACGGCGGTGGGGCAGTTGAGCACCGCCACCCCGTCGATGCCGCGGTCCTTGAGCAGGATGGAGAGGGCGTCGGAGTAGCGCTCGCCATTGGCGTCGCCGACGATGTCCACCGGATTGCCCCTTGACCAGGTGGGGGGCAGCACCCGATCGAGGCCCTCGAGGGTCTCGGGGGAGAGCTCGGCCACGCGGCCCCCGAGGTCCACCAGGGCGTCGGTGGCGAGCACCCCAATCCCACCGCCGTTGGTGAGGATGGCGAGCCGATCTCCCCGCGGCGGGCGGGTCATGGCCAGGGTCTGCACCGCATCGAACAGCTCATCGAGGGAATGTACCCGCAGCATGCCGGCGCGCCGGAAGGCCGCGTCGTAGACCGCGTCGATGCCCGCCAGCACCCCGGTGTGGGAGGCCACCGCGCGCGCCCCTTCCGCGTGGCGTCCGGCCTTGACGGCGATGACCGGCTTCATGCGTGCCGCCGCCCGCGCCGCGGACATGAACTTGCGCGCCTGGGTGATGGACTCGATGTAGAGCAGGATGGCCTTGGTGCCAGCATCGTTGGCCAGGTAATCGAGCATGTCGCCGAAATCCACATCCGCCATGTCACCGAGGGATACCAGGTGCGAGAACCCGATCCGGCGACTGTGGGCCCAGTCCAGTACCGAGGTGACGATGGCGCCGGATTGGGCAACGAAGGCGATGTTGCCGCGGCGGGGCGTGAGGTGGGCGAAGCTTGCGTTGAGCCCACAGCCGGAGGCCAGGATTCCTAGGCAATTGGGCCCGACGATGCGCAGATTGAAGGGGCGCGAGGCCTGTTGCAGCGCCCGCTGCAACTCCCCGCCCGCGGCCTCGCGCCGTTCGGCGAACCCCGCGGTGATCACTACCGCCGCACGGGTTCCCAATTCGCCGAGCTGAGCGATGATGGTTGGCACTGTTTGTGGCGGGGTACAGATCACCGCCAGATCCGGCGCCTGCGGCAGTTTGGCCGCATCGCTGTGGGTGCGAATGCCGAGAACCTCCGGGCGGTGGGGGTTCACCAGCATGATGGGTCCCTTGAAGCCGGCCTCGAGCAGATTGGTCGCCACCACCCGCCCTACGGCACCTTTGCGCTCCGTGGCCCCGAAGAGCGCCACCGAGCGGGGGGCGAACAGGCGTTGCAGATTACGTATGGTCATCGAACCCTCGGGCTTGGGTGTCAAGGATGGAGCGGGGCGGCGGGTCGTCCAGCGAATCAGCCCCGTCAGGACTTCCCTATAATAGCCCTGTACCGATACCACTGCCCTCTCCCGCGGCGCGCGAGGGGCCGTCGGTCTTAGGCCCCTGTCAGATGGACCCAGTACCGATCTCCTCCGACACCCACTCCACCCCCTGCCAAGGAATTTGGACGGCGGCCCTTGCCGGGCTCGCGGGGTTGCCCGGCGGCACGGGGCTCAACATCGCCCACGAGGCGGTGGACCGCCACACCGAGGGGACGGCGGGCGGGCGAGTGGCCATCCGCTGCCTGGTCCCGGGTGGCGGAGCGCGCACTATCAGCTACCGGGCGCTCGCGGCGCTCACCAGCCGCTTCGCCAATCTGCTCGGGCGCTTGGAAATCGGTGCCCGGTGAATAAGTATTTTTCCTTTTGATCAGTTTCCAGACGACGGTCTCCGCCAGGATGACGATGTCTTCCGCGGGAAGATAGCCCGTAACCGAAGAATCGAAGAGGACATTCCCCTCGGGGGAGAATTCCTCGTCTCCCTTCCACAGAACCAACCCTACGGGCACCCGGGGAAAAGCTTGGACCTTGACACCCATATCCCCCATGGCCCATGGCTCGCCCCGGACCTCTTC